>MAEO01000039.1 GCA_001683985.1 Smithella sp. M82 | reverse complement strand
CAACAAGGTCAAACTGGCGCGGCCGACCTCCGAACCCATGGCTGCATGAATACGTAACCGAATTTATGAACCAAGGTACTTAGCAAAACACGAGAGTTTATTGTATAATGTATACAATAGATTGTTGATTATATACAGCATTGAATTGTAAGTTGTCAATCTTTTTTTTAGATAATTCAAATAAATTTTAAGCCTTGTAATTTCCAACATTTACATTTTTTATTGCTCTCTGATGTTATTTATGCTAATAGAAATGTTAATTTACAAACGACCGGAGGGTATAACGTTGACCAGTGAATTTAAACTGCCAAAAGGGATAGTTCAACATGTAGCCGAACATATAGGATCTCGCATTATTCACATGGAACTCAAACCAGGCGAGCGTCTCCTCGAGGCGAAACTGGCAGCAGAGATGGGTGTGAGCAGACCACCTTTACGGGAGGCATTGCGCCTGCTGGAAATGAGTGGTCTTGTAGAATACACGCCACGATATGGCGCAAAGGTAAGTGAACTGCCGGAAGAATCGATTCTTGGAACCGTTGAAGTGCTCAAGGAAATCTTGAGTTTTCTAATCCTAAAAGGCGTCCAAACTGCAACTACGGAAGATTATGAAAGACTAAAGACTGCAACACAGTCTTTGAAAGAGTATGCCGAGACTGAAGACATTTCAGGATATCTAAATGCTACTACGCAATTTACCAGTTCAGGCTGCAAGGCTGCAAAAATTTCCTTGCTGGAAAGGGTAGTCCTTCTTGTCTGGCCTTTAACAAGCCGCCTTCAATATATCGCACGTATCTACGACAAGAACGGGTTAAAGGAAAATGTGAAATACTTCGAACGTACCTTGGATTATTTGGAGGAAGGAAATGGAGATATGGCGAGCAAAACCATACAGGAGCTTATCGAAAATGAGTCAAAGAATGTCATCAAATATATGCATGAAAAAGGTTTTTTAGAGACTGTAAAATAATCTGTGTAAATGGAAATATTTTCATATTGCCGCCAAATCAAATCGGCCTTTATACATAACAGCCAGATGAGAAATTGTCAAAGCCCAGTTGGCCAGAGGCATCGTCCATTTTTTCATTACATCCTGGATCGCCAAATATAATAGGTGTCCTTGACACAATTCTGATATGGGATTAGCAAGAAGAGAAACTCTCATCTGCTATTTCCATTATTGAAACATCTTCACTTTTGATAGCCTTTACCGTCCCATTTATTTCCGGAAGTACGTTCCTGATGAAGTACTTCGCTGTTTTAATCTTACCATCATAAAATGCAGCATCTTTATTTTTCTTAATAAAGCGGGAAAGATCCGATGGATCCGAACAGGTCACTCCCTTGATACTGCATAGCTCTAAAAGTGTTTCCTGCGCGATGGCTGCTTCGCAGAGCAACAGCCAGGAACATACTATTTTGCCCATCATCATCAGAAATGGTTGAGCGTTTTCTAAAAGAATAGAAAACTTACCCTCTCTGCTGCAGGCAGAAAAAAACATTATGACATCCGTCAGCGTATTTATAGCCGCTTGAACATCTTCGGCAAGATCTTTGATCACGGCGATAACCCTGCATTTGGCCACAGTAGTATTCATTTCACCAAGGAGGCTCATAAAGTATGCGCCTTCTTTCATAACCATTTTTCTCGTTGCGAGATCTAATGCCTGCAGCCCATTACTACCGTAAAGGGAGGCAACTTTTCCGTCTCGCAGGAACTGTTCAATCGGATATTCATTGCAATAGCCATACGCCCCATAACACTGCATGGCTGTTTCCGTTACTCTGAATCCTATATCTGTACAATAAGCCTTTACAATGGGTGTAAGCACTTCCACTATACCCAACCACTTTCCCACCTCGGTGGGATCACTGTTGCCGGAAGCCATATCGCTACAGATTGCAGTGTAGTACATCAGCGCTCTCATGCCTTCCACGTTGGACTTCATCCACAGGAGCATACGTCTTACATCAATATGCTGTATAATTGGAACACGCGGCGCACTTGGATTCTTTAAGTCGAGTAGTGACGAGCCCTGAAACCTTTCTTTGGTATGCTTCAGTGCATGAAGATAGGCAATAGAAGCAATTGAGAGACCCTGAAGCCCTGTGGTAAGCCGGGCATCATTGATCATTTGAAACATGGTCTTCATGCCTTCCCGCTCATTGCCGAGTAATTCAGCGTAACAGTCATTATTGTTTCCATAGTTAATCACGCAGGTGGCGCTTCCGTGTATCCCCATTTTTTTTTCGATTCCTGCGATCTCATAGTCATTGCGTCTTCCCAATGAACCGTCTTTATTTACCAAGTACTTGGGTACGATGAAAATAGATAGGCCTCTTGTACGGGCAGGATCGCCTTCAATCCTGGCCAGTACAATATGAATAATATTTTCAGTGAGATCCTGATCGCCGGCAGTAATAAAAATCTTTGTGCCCTGAAGCTTAAAGGTTCCATCAGACTGCCTTATTGCCTTTACGCTGATGTTCCCCATATCGGATCCGGCCGCCGATTCAGTAAGGCAAAAACACGCCCCCCATTGGCCGGTAACCATCTTGGGAAGATACTTATCTTTTTGTTCTTTTGAACCGTGGGCATGGATAAGGTGTGCCGCACCTTCGACAAGCACAGCATAAGAGCAGAAGGCAAAATTATGCATGAACCATTCATGAGCCGCCATTCTCATAATCATGGGAAGTCCCTGCCCCCCATAATTTCTGGAAAGTGTCATGCAGTGCCAGCCGGCCTTACTGAACATCTTGTATGGACGATGGAAACATTTTGGTACGCGGACATTGCCTTTTTCTAATCTGCATCCATCTTTGTCACCTTCAACAAGAATGGGAAATATTTCATCTACGGCAAATTTTTGCACCTTCGAGAGAATTACTTTCAGCGTATCAGCGGTAAAGACGGAATACTTCTCTAATCCCCAAAGCTTGTCCATCTCCAGCATCTCAAATAGCACAAAGTTCTGGTCCCTTTCATCTAAAATCAAATTGCTCACCGGACCACCCTTTTTTTACTTCCTGCTAATAATTCTCAATTTTTCATCACAAAGGAATATTTCCGTGACGTTTTGCATACCGTGGAGGTTTTTTCTTGGTCGACAAAAATTCCAGCGACTGAATCAAAACTTTTCTTGTATCCTTGGGTTCAATGACATCATTGATAAAGGGGTTATAGGCTGCTTCTCGCATGGGATTGCAGGTACGTTCTTCAAGTTCTCTGATGAACATATCACGCGTCTCATCAGGATTCGGCGATGCCTTGATGACTTCACCCATAAATAGTTCAACCGTTGCCTTTGCTCCCATGATACCGAGTTCGGTTATCGGCCAGTAGAAAAGCATATCCGTACCTCGCTGGGCCGGTATCACTCCCATACCAAGGTTGCCTCCTCCATAGGCCTTCCGCAAAACAACACCTATTCTGGGCACGCTAGATTCGCAGAGCGCATAGAGCACTTTGGCGCCGTGGCGGATTATGCCCAGCTGTTCCTGATCTTTTCCCGGCATATATGCAGAGGTATCAACCAGTAGTACGATAGGTATATTGAAGCAGTCGCAGAAACGCATAAAACGCGCCTGTTTATCCGAGCTGTCCACAGTAAGGCTCCCCGCCAGGAAACTTGGTTGGTTAGCCACAATCCCCACCACACGGCAATCAAGCCGTGCAAATCCCACAACCATTTCCGGGGCAAACTCCGGCTTTATCTCGAAGAATTCTCCGGCATCCGCAATGCATTTAATTGCCCTGCGCACATCGTAGCCTTTGGTTACGTCCGATGGAACAATCTCGGTGAGTTCCTCAGTTAAACGGTCAGGATCATCTCCCAGATCGATCATGGGCGGCTGTTCATCGGCATTCTGCGGCAGAAAGCTCATGAGCTCCCGAATGGCATCCAGAAGTTCCTCTTCACTCTTATATCTATTATCCGCAACCCCGGATATTTTACAGTGCATTTCCGCGCCGCCCAACTCCTGTTTGGAAAGCTTTTCTCCGGTAACGGCCTGCACCACCTTGGGGCCGGTAATAAACATCTCGCTCTTTTTGTTCACCATAAAGATAAAATCTGTCAGCGCCGGCGAGTATACTGAAATGCCTGCGCAGCTTCCCATGATCGCTGAAATCTGAGGAATGACTCCGGATGCCTGGGTATTGGGGTAAAAGATTGCCCCCCCGTGTCTTTCCAGAGCCTCCCCGAAGACACTCCTGGTCGTTGCATCCGGCACGCGTGCACCGGGGGACTCATGGAGCCCGATGAAGGGCATGCCCATATCCAAAGCCCACTCAATGCTTCGGTACATCTTGTATCCGTGCATTGGACCGATGGAGCCTCCTGCTACCGTTATATCCTGGGAATAGACACATACCGGCCGGCCATGGATTTTGCCATACCCTGCAATAAGGCCATCATAAGGCAGTCCTTCCCTGTAGCCAATGATGAGATTGTGTTCCACAAAGCTTCCTTCATCAAGCAGATAATCGATACGCTCCCGGGCAGTTAGTTTTCCTTGTTCACGCAGTTTGTCGAGCTTTTCCCGACCGCCGCCCAACATCGAGATTTGCTTGACTTGCCTGAGAGTGTCTATTCTTTGCTTATATTTTTCGTCCATTAACTTATACCCCTTTCCAATCTATCAGATAATGTCATGCTATCAACACAAGCGTATCGCCCTTCTTAACCGCTGTACCCTCTTTTACAAGAATCTTCTTAACTGTACCGGCAGCAGGACTGGAAATAAAATTGTCCATCTTCATCGCCTCCAGAACCACTACCAAATCCCCTTCTTTAACCGAATCTCCTTCTTTAACTTCATAACGTATCACTGTGCCAGTCATAGGTGTAACCACCGGTATTTCTTTCGTTTCATCTCCGTTCGTTTCCACGGGCACAGATTTTTCAACTTGCGACATGTCACGTTTTGAATGAATTGTTTTCAAAGAAGTTCTCACGCCACCGCCTTGTTTACCGAGTTGAAGCGTGTTTCTTTGTCCGATTGAAGAAGCGCCCTGAACCGTCAGGGGTGGCCCTCCAATCTGTTCCACGTCCACATCAAAAGTCTTACCATTGACCAGGACACGGAACGTACGGGCTTCGGGCCCCAGTTTCCCCTTGTCAGCGGCCTTCTCCGTCAGGAGGCCTTCCTTGGCTTTTTTCACTAATTCATCCTGAGCTTTCACTTTTTCCAGCGTTATCGGTTTTACTTCATCCGGAATCTCTTCCAACCCGTATTTCCACTTAAGGAAACGTTTACCGGTCATCGGGTAGAGTGCATAGATCAGGACATCGTCAATGTCTTTGGCCAGGCCTTCGGTTTCTTTTTTCGCCTTTTCCAGCTCCGGTTCCAATACATCAGCAGGCCGCGTGGTAATAGGAGTGTTACCTCTGGGATAATCTTTCAAAGCTTTTTTCTGTACCTCGGGATCAATGGGAATTGCCGTCTTGCCGTAAAGACCGTAACAAAGATCTTTTACCTGAGCGGTAAGCATCTTGTAACGTTCATCGGGAGTATCAAAAAGCACATTATTTACCGTCTGAATTCCCACGATCTGGCTCGTCGGAGTAACCAACGGCACCTGTCCCAATTCCTTGCGAACAATGGGAAGCTGCCTGAATACTTCATCGAGTTTGTCCAGATGGTCCATCTCTTTGAGCTGGTTCACCAGATTGGAAAGCATACCTCCCGGAGTTTGATGGAGCAAAACATTAATATCGATGATGGATGTACGCTCATCAAGAAGATGCTTATATTTGGGTGATATCTTTTCCAGGTACTCACTTAACTCGCCAAGTTTTTCTATATCAAGTCCCGTATCGCGGTTCGTATATTTCAATGTAGCTACAAGAGGTTCAACTGCCGGATGCGAAGTCCTATACGCCCAGGTGGAAAGACACGTATCTACAATATCCACTCCGGCTTCAATAGCTTTAAGCAACGACATATCCGCCATACCTGAAGTGAAGTGACTGTGTAGATGAATGGGAACCTTAACTGCTTCCTTGAGAGCCTTAATCAAGGCATAAGCATCGTACGGAGCAATAAGACCGGCCATGTCCTTAATGCAGATTGTATCGGCCCCCATTTTTTCCAGCTCTTTTGCTTTTTCTACGTAATAATCCAGATTATAAACCGAACCGCCCATACGCGACTCTGTCAGCGAGTAGCAAATGGAACCCTGAAAATGCTTGCCTTTGTTTTTGATTACCCGAACGACGGTTTCAAAATTACGGAAATCATTGAGAGCATCAAATACCCTGAAGATGTCCATGCCGTTTTCACAGGCCCTATCCACAAAGGCCTCCGCGACATCGTCAGGATAGTTGCGATATCCCACCAGATTCTGACCTCTGAGCAGCATGGAAAAAGGAGTTTTTTTGATATATTTCTTTAATGTCCTGATGCGTTCCCAAGGGTCTTCACCAAGAAATCGATGCATAGTGTCAAAAGTTGCCCCTCCCCACATTTCTATGGAGTAAAAACCTATACTGTCAATTTGCTCAGCAATGGGAATGAAGTCTTCAGTTCTGCCGCGAGTAGCGTAAATGGACTGATGTCCGTCTCTAAATGTTAAATCCTGAATCTTGACCGGATTATCAATCTTTACAACCGGACCGTCAAGAAGACCAGCCGTCAATTTACCATGATTTATACTCTTCACTAATATGTTCCCCCTTTCAACTACCGCATGCATAAATAGCTTTTTAATAAGTGTGACAATTTCTTTTCAGCAAACTTGCCTTGATTAGCGTAAGTTACTTTCTTCAGCAAAATAAATTCATGAACGACCTTTCATGGCCGCCACGAGAGCTTGAACACTATCTGCAGATTTCTTTAATTCTACTTTTTCACTTTCTGTGAGTTCTACTTCAATGATTTGCTCAACTCCATTTGAACCAAGTTTTACCGGAACACCGACAAAAAGATTCTGGAAGCCATATTCACCTTCAAGATAAGCGGAACAGGGCATAATTTTCTTTTTATCTTTAAGTATGGCCTCGGCCATCTCCCTGACTGCGCCGGCCGGAGCGTAATACGCGCTGCCGGTTTTAAGCAGATTTGTAATTTCCGCGCCACCGTTACGGGTTCTTTCTATTATTGCATTAAGTCTTTCGTTGTTGATAAATCTCGTTACGGGAATGCCTGCTACGCTGGTAAAACGGGGAAGCGGCACCATCGTATCGCCATGACCGCCAAGGACAAAGGCCTGAATATTTTCAACCGAAACATTCAGCTCCATTGCAATAAACGCTGCAAATCTTGAGGAATCCAGAACACCGGCCATGCCTATGATTCTGTTCTTGGGGAATCCGCTTGCCTCATAAGCTACATGGCACATGGCATCCAGCGGATTGGTCACCATAATCAAGATGGCATCAGGCGCCAAAGGAACGGCTTTTTTAATCAAAGACCCGATAATATCCTGATTGGTAAAGAGGAGATCATCCCGACTCATACCCGGTTTTCTGGGAATGCCGGCAGTAACAACAATTATATCCGAACCTTTTATATCATTGAAATCATTTGTGAATTTACAGTTAAATCTTAGAACAGGCGCTGCCTCCGCCATGTCCAGCGCTTTGCCTTTGGTCATATCTTCCAGTACATCAAGTAGAACTATGTCCGCCAAATCCAGCTCGGCAAGATACATGGCCGCAGTAGCACCAACGTTTCCTGCGCCAAGAAACGATACCTTTTTTCTCATCAAAAAGTCCCCCTGTTTGGATTCATTTTAAATAAAGATTGCAATAACCTTTATCAACAATTCTAAACAACCTCATTATTCTTAGCAAGGATAATGCCAACCGATAATTTGTCTCTTTTTATAATGTTTTTATTTATATATCAACTTAAACCTTGTCATTATCTCCGGTATACCAACCTCTATGGGGAGAATAATTAGTCATAAGTGTCCCTTTAAAAGCCCTATTTACTTAATAATATCTAACAAAATTAAAAATAATCGGATTTCTTATATAAAATATGAAGGAGAATGGTTTATACTATTTTTATGTCATCTAAAATTTAAGCCCCTGTGTTATAAGTTTGCAGGCGCTTAAATTGACAAAGAAATATTAATTGCCCTTAAAGTTCGGCTCTCTTTTCTCTAAAAATGCACCAAATCCTTCGACAATATCATTGCTCTTCATGCACACTTCAAGTACATACGATTCGTAATCAAGAGCTTGGGCAAGGTTCCATTGCTGAAAGTTTTGGAGTCCGCGTTTGGCAAAGGCAATAGGTATGGGAGCATTCTTTGCTATGCGCATTGCAAATTGTTTTACCGAACTTTCAAACTCTTCATGCGGAAACACTTTATTAACCAAACCGATGCGAAATGCCTCAGCCGCATCAATAATTTCCGCAGAAAATATAAGTTCACAAGCTTTGGAATATCCCACAAGCCGCGGTAGAAAATAAACCCCACCCCAGTCCGGATGCACTCCTCTTTTAGTGAAAATTTGGCTGAATCTGGCCTTATCACTCGCCAGCCGGATATCGCAGGCAAGAGCCAGATTACAACCCCCTCCTGCGGCAATGCCGTTTACTGCGGCAATGACCGGCTTTTCCATACGGTTGATGGAAAGCACTGCTTTGCACATGGCGTGTCTCTCACTGGATACTGTCGGTGCCAGAGCTTTGGTAGCGCCTGCTCCGAATTCTCCGACATCGCCGCCTGTGCAAAATGCCTTGCCTGCCCCTGTGATTACCACAACCCGAACATCTTTATCAACAGCGACGCTTTCCAAAACCTCGACGATCTCCTGGCGCATCATACCGCCAAAAGCATTCATCCTTTCCGGTCTGTTCAAAGTAATGAAAGCAATATTGTCCGTCACATTAAGAAGCACATGTTCCCAACTCATAATCTTCCTCCTGAAGTCGTTTTATTGAGCACATCCAAAACTGACTTTGTACCGTTTATCATTTTGGAAAGCACATCGTTTACAGAACTTACATCATTTATAAGTCCTGCTACCTGTCCGCATGGCATTACGGCCGTATGTTTATTACCACCTTCGGCTACGTAGAGAACATCTCCCTGCTGTGCCATAACCTGGTCGGTCTTTGCTTCACCAATTCCTGCAGCTTGTTCTGTAATCGTATTTTTGAGTACCCGTATCGGCATAGCTTCCTTGCCTAGAACAACGGTTGAAGTCAGCCCGGCAGCACAGAGGGACTCTTTGAAAAAGGGCGGCACAGGACATTCATTGGTTGCCACAAATCTGGTCCCTATTTCCACACCTTCCGCTCCAAGAGCAAGCGCTGCAATCAGACCGTTTGCATCACCGATGCCACCCGATGCTATTACAGGAATCTTCAATGATTGGGCAATAACCGGTATGAGACAAAAAGTCGTTATACCCTCGCGTCCGATGTGTCCGCCTGCCTCATATCCCATGGCCACTACGGCATCAACTCCCGCCGATTCCGCTTTTCGCGCCATTTCCAAACTGGACACCTTATGAATCACCTTTAAGCCGGCTGACTTGATTTTATCTATAAACCTGGCAGGATTCCCGGCAGAGGTGTAAACTGTCTTTATTCCCATTTCTATGGATACTTCAACGGCATCCTGGGCGTTGGATCTGTACACGGGTATGTTTATCCCTATAGGTTTGTTAGTCAGGGAACGCGCCAACTTAATTTCTTCAACAAGCTTCTCTCTGGAAAGACCTGAAGCGCCTATCACACCAAACCCGCCGGCATTCGATATGCAAGCAGCCATACTGCCTAAAGTTATGAGTCTCATGGGACCCAATATAATCGGGTAGTCACATTCCAGCAAATCCGTAATGCGGTTTTTCCAAACATTTCCCATATTATTATTCCTCCGAATATAATTCTTTGAGTTCTGATTTCTTGACCTTCATTGTTGCAGTAAGCGGTAATTCTTTCATAAATTTGAACTTCGTGGGATGTTTGTACTCGGCAACTTTGTCCTTTAAAAAATCGAGAATTTCCTTTTCGGTAATCGTTTCATTAGGAGCCGGGACAATAAACGCTTTCCCTATTTCTCCCCATTTATTATCAGGCACACCGATGATTGCCGCCATTGATATTTTAGGATGCGTCATCAATACTTTCTCTACTTCCGCCGGATATACGTTTTCGCCACCGCTGCGGTACATGTCTTTTGCCCTGTCTACGATATAAAAGTATCCTTCCTCATCAATATACCCAAGATCGCCGGTATGAAGCACACCTTTTACTATAGTCTGAGCGGTCTCTTCAGGATTGCCCCAATATCCGCTCATAACCGTTGGTCCTTTTGCACATATCTCACCAATCTCACCAGGAGGCAGACGGTTGCCTTTCCCGTCACTAATCCAGATATCCGTGAAAAAACCCGGTTTCCCTATGGAACCCATTTTCCTTTGGATATCCTCCTTCGGCAGCAGCGTCATAGCAGAGTTTTCCGTCTGGCCAAACCCCTGTTGCATGCGGAGATTACGTTTGGCAAGTTCCTCAAAAAGACTGGGCGGAGTACGCTCTCCTCCGCCTATCACGGACCGCACCGAGCCGACATCGATCTGGTCGAGTTTGCCGGTTTCCAGGATAAGGCGCCACATGGTGGTAAGTGCAAAAATGATAGTGCCTTTGTATCTCTGAATGTCCTCGGCAAATTCATTCGGGTCGAATCCTCTTCGCATGACAATTGTAACACCACTACACAGAGAAGGAGTCACAACAATGAACAAACCGCCGGAGTGGAACAAAGGCATCTGTGCGATAATCACATCACCTGGCTGACTATCAGTATATATTCTCACCTGGAAGTTTTTGAAGTAGGTCTGCAGATGCGACACAACAGCGCCTTTAGGTTTACCGGTCACACCGGACGTATAGATAATGGCAAGGGAGTCATTCAAATCCACCGGATCTTCCACATATGGTTCTGAAACAGGTTGCCCGTCAACAATTTTGTGGTAATCATCCGCCCATTCAGGACATTTAGGAGGCTGGAATCCGGGAAGAAGGTTGTTTCCACTTGGCAAGAAAATGAATTTGCCCTGTTCAACTTTAAGCTTGTTTCTTATCAAATCAATGCTTCCTAAAAAAGTATCATGGAATACCAGCAGGCGCACACTACTGTCATTGAGTTGATATTCAAGCTCCGGCCAGACAAGACGCCAATTCAGCGGCACTAAGATAGCTCCCAGCTTGGCACACGCAAAATACACTTCCAGAAACTCAATGCAATTAAGCAGTATCAGCCCAACCCGGTCACCTTTTTTGATGCCCTTTTTCTCCAGCATATGCGCTGTTTTGTTGATTCCTTCATTAAGTTTTCGGTAGGTGATGGGAATATCTTCAAAGATGATTGCTGTTTTCTCAGGCGTAAGCAATGCTCTTTTATAAGGAATGCACCCAATGCTCCAATCCGCCGACATGAATCTTTACCCCTTACTTCTGTTATTCTTATTTACTTGCGATTTTTCTCTGGTCATCTGTGCATACCCAATGGAAATATTGAGACCGGTCAAATCCTTACTTTCCTTTGAAATTCGGTTTACGCTTTTCAAAAAAGGCAATCATACCCTCTTTAATGTCATCGGAATTATATGCTTCGTGGATGAGAGCATCCGCTTCGGCGGTCTGTTCTTCCGTAAGGCGCATACGCTCCTTGAACATGGTCAACATCCTTTTTGTGCCCCTGACCGTTAACGGAGCATTAGCCGCTATCTCTTCGGCAAGTTCATACGTAACTTTTTGAAGTTCTTCCGGCTGGACAAGACGATCCGCCAAACCCATCTGAAGTATCTCAGCCCCTTTATACGTTTTGGCTGTAAAAAAGATTTCACGGGTTTTGGCCATACCCACCACATCGATAAACTGCCGGAGACCGTCGGGGTGATATACAAGCCCCAGTTTTGCGGGCGGCATGCCTACACTGATATCGGACTGGGCAATCCTTATGTCACAGCACATACACATGTTAAGTCCCGCGCCAAAAGCATATCCGTTCATCATGGCAATGGTCGGACAGGGAAACTCTTCTACACTTTTCATCGCCAATTCCAGCGGATTGTTTGCTCTTATAAGTTTAATCGTTTCGGGACTCAGATCGGTGGGCATTTCGGTCGGGATGGAACCGATTTCATAACCCGATGAAAAGGCCTTTCCCGTTCCGCCGGTAATGACCACAACACGCACCTCATCAGAGTTGCTCCATTCCTGAAGTTTGTTATGGATCATCATCAGCAATTCCACTGAAAGGGAATTTTTTCGTTCCGGTCTGTTAAAAGTCAGGGTACCGATGCCGGATTTCAATTCTGTTAAAAGGATTGCTTGTTCGTTCATGAATTCTCCCGTATTAATTTAATTTTTGTTGACTTTTCTATATTCCCTGTCCAAAGTCGAGGATCGGACGGACTTCTGCAATGTCAAATATCACCAGATGCATAAAAATATCGGCGCCGGCGCCGATCCGAGCTCTGATTTTTTCTTTGACTTCATTAAATTTTTCACCTTCATCCTGAATGGTGCGAACTTTCATATAGAGTCTGCAACCTTCGGTAGCCATACCGGTTTTGCCGTGCAGCATCACAATGGCCGCCGCCTGGGGATTTTCTTTCAGGTTGCTAAACGATCTGTTGTCAGCCAGCATAACCAGCGCCGACGAGTCATCCATGAGCAGATAGGATCCAAACATGGCTACATTTACCTTGCCTGATTTGTCCGAGGTAGCCAGAACGTTAGTTCTGCCTTCCGCTTGTAAGTATTTTTTTACAGTCTCACTGATCTTCATTGCTTATTCTCCTTTCTTAAATTGTTGATTAAACTGATTGATTTTAATTATTATCGCCACCTTATAAAGGTTATATTTACTTAACTGACTTTACCTGCTATTTATTTTAATCTGATAAGCTTTAGGACATTTTTTACAGGTTTATTTAGGTTATTCATCACAACTTTCGTCTTTTAAAATAAAATTGCCACGGGCACGTTTATTGCCGATCTGTCCGGGAGCTTTCATAAAAGACCATCGTAATAACCTTTCCACGGCATAGGGCAACTGATGAAAACTTTGTATAAATTGAATCGTGTTGCCGTATTGATCCCGCATGACCGACTTGTCTTTGCATCCACAGCCCAAAGTAATCAAAGTGATATTTTCTCTTCGGCAAAAATCGATGCCGGCCTGTACTGGCAGCCCGAAATTGGACTCACCGTCTGTCACATGGATCAGGAGTTTGCGTCGTTTATCCCGAGGCATGCTCAGAGCAGCCGCTATTATGGCCTGACCAGAAGCAGTTTGCCCATAAGGCGGTAATGATAAAAGTTTATCCCCTTTAATCAAGTTGGAAACCATCAGGACCCCATCCATCTCGAAATAGCCATAGGCAAGAAAATGATTGCGATAGCCGACCAGCGAACTATGAATGGCAGCAACCGTGTTTTCCACCATGCGCCATTTGATGCCGGTCATCGATCCGCTGGCATCGGCCAGAAGCGTAACATTCCAATCCATAGCGGGCCGGCTCTCGGTAGCCTTGAAACAACGACCGGTAATGGCTGCCCGATGGAGACGCCTGGTATCAACCCGCCCTGAAGTCAAACCGCGACTGATAATTTTCTCCCGTTCGGAATACCCCAGAAACAGCATTTTCAGGCGTCCGACCAGTCCCCTGTCTATTACAGGATGGGCGGGGATATGAAAATCCCAGCGAGAAGTCGGCACCACTTCCTGCGTTCCGGCTGCTTCCGCAATCAGGGCTGTAATATCTGTGGACGAAGCTGCCAACTGTATCTCTATAGCGCGCTTTAATTCCGGCTCCAAAGGAGTCGCTGCTTTTGAAAGTGTTTTTCCAAAAACCGCCAAACGTGTCTCTGTAGTCGGAAACCAAGTCATGCGCTTGTTGATCAGGATGAGACCTTCCAACAGTGGAGCAACCCGATCCCAAGTGGCACGATAAAGCCGTGCCCGCCGTTCGCAACGTTCTATAATCCCTCCGCCATCCCC
Source organism: Smithella sp. M82 (assembly GCA_001683985.1). Taxonomy (GTDB): domain Bacteria; phylum Desulfobacterota; class Syntrophia; order Syntrophales; family Smithellaceae; genus Smithella. The sequence continues at coordinate 2,097 of MAEO01000039.1, read as the reverse complement.
GGCTATATCTTTGAGATGCTCTGTCAGTTCTTTCAACAGCACCAAAGGCTTTTTATATATATCACTTTCAATTTTGCTATCCTTGTTCCAGGTTACAGTCCACCACAATTTCATCAATGCATCAACTGACGGACTTCTTGTAGAAGGCGCTGCAAAACTCTTTTCTCTGGCTGCAGCCAAATACAATCCCCAAATTCCCGTAATTGTATTTTCGATATAAATATCTTCAGCCGTTTCGACGAGCCGATGTAAGCGCGGTAGGTCGGCTTGTCGCAGGTCATCCTGCTTAAGGCAACGCCACATATGTTCAGTCCAGGCCACCTGATGCAGGGCCTCGTGGATAACAATACCAGCCACATTATCAACCTTTTGAGCAGGCACAGGATATTGACCCATTACCGTTTCCGGATCGATAACTATTGTCGAATCTTTAACGCCACCCAAACCGATATAGGCAACTGTGCCTATATTATCTCCCAGGTATCCGGTTATCTTACGCAGAGCGCCCAGTAGATTGGCCAATTCTACAGATTCTACGGTTGAAGTATTGCGCCGCCAGTAGGCGGAAAGTCCCCCCCGGACAGGAGACACGGCAGGATTCGAATACGCATCATGCATACCGCTATTGACTCCTCAATAGGGCTGATACTTGTTGCCGTCGTGTTCCTTTAAACCCAGTTCCACGTGCAGCGAAAGCAGTACCGTTTCCAAAACATTTTTGTTCATCTGCAGGCTGTAAATGAAGGCTTGTTTGACAGATGCCCCACAATGCACCATTTCAGCAATCATCAGAGTATGCCGGGTGGAAATTACCATGGGCTCGTGCCTGTTGCCTCGCAGGCGGTTGGCTATATTGACAATGGTAAGAGCAGTGGCTTCATCTACACCACCTTTAAGGTGCAGTACTTTGGTTTCCACTTCCTGCGGCAGGTAATCAAGAATAGTAACATAGAAACGGTCACTCAGCGCCGCATCCAGCATTTCGGTTCCGACAAACTCTTCTCCTTCATTGAGGGTTGCAAAAAAAACAACACCCGGAGCCACTTTTATTTCACCCAGTTCATCAATAAAGACCCTTCTGTCTTCAGCAAGCACTGAAAACAGCATATTCAGCGCTTTCGGATGTTCGGGACGGTTAATTTCTTCCAGATGGATAACACATCCCGGAGTCTGAATAGCCTGAGGAAAAAGAAATTCCTGATAATAGGTTTTGCCGTCTTTAAGCCGGTGTTCGCCAAACAACTGACCCGGCTCGGAAAGTATACCAACCTGAAAGGTTGCCAGCGGTCTTCGCTGGCGCGCGGCAAACTGACGAACAAGTGTTGACTTGCCACATCCCTGCTTGCCCGCGATAAGGCAATTGACCGGATGGCGCTCAGAGAGCTTGGCTATCATTTCCAAATTCGCAACTACTTCGCCCGGCAGGAAAAAATGCGCTTCGGCCTCAGGTATAGCCAAGCCCGGATCAAAGCGCCCGGTGTTTTTCTGTTGTGATGTGACATTGCGTCCGCTCATCCATCCTCCTTTACGGCCTCCTTTACGGCGCACACAGGCCGTCTCTTTCATGATCTCCTTATGAGCCCATGATTGATTGTTATGTAGGGGCGAGTTAACGCCTCGCCCCTACATAAACAACTCGCGCTGTCGTTCCTTTAGAAATTGCTGCAAATCTGGAATATTCCAGCGCTGATTCATTTTGTACAACCGGTCCAGTAAATTCCTGGCTTCCGCCATGACTTGCGGATCCGGACTTTTAACTATACCGGCCAATTTTTCCGCAAGCTCTTTCATCTGGACTTCTTCGTCTTCCAGGCTCTCGGCACGCGAGAAAACACATCGGGCTCCGCAGACCGGACATTGCCGCAGATCCGATTCTCCGCAGGCCGGTCACCCACCCCGGCATAGATAGGCGAACTCAAGATAACTGGCGGTATGCCCACAAACATGACAAGTCATATCCATGACTGCACCTCCTGACATGGAACCTTTCAGCAAACTAATATTTTCTCAAACTTTAATCTGTTGCCAAACCTTCGATACCAGCCGACTTGCCCCAGGGCGCTTCACCCAAACCGACCTTCTGTTTGACTGCGCCGG
>MAEO01000038.1 GCA_001683985.1 Smithella sp. M82 | reverse complement strand
GTATGCGCTGTGGAGGCGGACGATATTTTTTCCAGGAACAAGCAACCGGCCAGAGTAAAGGCAAGGAGTTTGTTTTGTTACGGGTTGATTGGGCGTCAAGCGAGTTGGGGATCACCTACAAGTTGTCCAGACGCATAGGGATAAGCGCGCCGGGGGTAGGCTACAGCGCTGAAAGAGGCAAAATTATTGCACAAGAAAACGGTTATCAGTTACTGGAATCAATAGAAACTTAGTATTTTAGGGGCGTCCCCAATCCCAATTTTAGGGGCGTCCCCAATCCTACGTTGAGTAATATTACTCAGTCATTGAGTAAATATGCTTGATTACATATAAAACCTTTGATATAAACAGCTTATGAAATTCGAACGTCATTTATTATCAACTTTAAGAGAAGAGCTTTCCAAACCGACACCCGTCATTCATGTTTTGATCGGGCCAAGACAAGTCGGGAAAACAACGATTGCTCTTCAAATTAAAGAATCTATCAATATTCCAACTATTTACGCAACTGCGGACAGTCCCGTTCCTTTGGATTCCTCCTGGATTGAAACACATTGGAAACGAGCCGTTACGGAAAGTAATACCTCCAAAAGCCCCGTCATTCTAATTCTCGATGAACTGCAAAAAGTAAGGGGGTGGAGTGAAACTCTAAAAATTCTCTGGGACAGTCGTTCGGGCGGGCCGGAAATCAGAGTCTTGATTTTAGGTTCCTCTTCTTTGCTAATGCAGGAAGGTCTGACAGAAAGTCTGGCGGGAAGATTTTTTCTCCATCGCTGCAGCCACTGGAGCTACAGCGAATGCAAGGTCGCTTTCGGCTGGAACCTGGAACAGTGGATTTTCTTTGGTGGGTATCCGGGAGCATCATCATTCATCAATAACGAGATTTCATGGAAACGCTACATCACCGATTCACTCATCGAAACTGTATTGGCTCGCGATGTGCTCCAGATGAGTAAGATTGCCAAACCGGTTTTGCTGAGGCACCTCTTTGCCCTTGCAGCCACACTACCTGCCCAGTTTGTCTCTTATACCAAGATGCTGGGGCAACTGCACGATGCCGGCAATACAACAACACTTGCCCATTATCTGAAATTGCTTGAATCCGCATTTTTGGTAAGCGGTCTTGAACTATTTTCGCGCAACAAACAACGCAAGCGTGGCAGCAGTCCCAAGCTTGTCTTATGGAACAACGCACTGATCAATGCACTTTCCACACGCACCTTTGAAGCTGCCATCGCCGATTCGATCTGGTGGGGCAGACTGATTGAAAATGCTGTGGGCGCCTGTCTTTGTAATAACTTAAATTCAATCGAATATACAATTACCTACTGGCGTGAAGGCAATTACGAAGTTGATTATGTAGTCGCCAGAGGCGCTGATATCCGGGCGATTGAAGTAAAAAGTGGAGCAGGCAAAAAAATATCCGGACTGGCTCGTTTTCAAAGCCAATACCCGGAAGCAAAATCACTAATTATCGGAGGACCGGGTATCCCATTGGTCGAATTTTTCAGTAAGGATACCGCACAATGGTTGGAAGACTAGAAGATTAGAGGATTAGCTGCTAAACATCCAATCTGCTAATTGTGCTAATCCTCCAAACATCTAATGTGTCTAAACTTCTAAAATGGCGCTTAACTACTTAAATCTTAAAACTTAAATCTGTTTCTTTTTAACATTGAACATTGAACATTTTTTTCTTTTCCTGGATTCCGGCCAGGAGCACGCCGGAATGACGCCGGGCGTTAATGTAGGGCGCATTCCCCGAATGCGCCGCTTTACGGATCGTTCGGGGAACAATCCCTACACGTAGAACGTAGCTTTACGGATTGTTCGGGGAACAATCCCTACGCCGCTTTTTTTCTTTCTGGATTCCGGCCAGGAGCACGCCGGAATGACGCCGGGCGCTAATGTAGGGCGCATTCCCCGAATGCGCCGCTTTACGGATCGTTCGGGGAACAATCCCTACACCGCTTTTTTTCTTTTCCTGGATTCCGGCCAGGACCACGCCGGAATGACGCCGGGCGTTAATGTAGGGCGCATTCCCCGAATGCGCCGCTTGCCTGAGCTAATCAGGGACAGAGTAGGGTGCATTCCCCGAATGCGCCGCTTTACGGATTGTTCGGGGAACAATCCCTACACCCAGAACGTAGAACAGAGCCCTGACCGC
>MAEO01000004.1 GCA_001683985.1 Smithella sp. M82 | reverse complement strand
ACCTTTGTGTGGTGCGCAGATAAGATACCTGATCAAGAGTTCGGTCTATGGCTGGCTGGGCGGTTTGTCTTTCAGTGCGGCTGCGTGGCGTGTGACGTCTCGGGACCGCTGGATCGGATGGAGCGATGGAGCGCGTCGGGAGAATCTGCCGTTGGTCGTATGCAACAGCCGGTTTTTGATTAATCCCGTCGTGCGGGTTCCGCATCTGGCTTCGCACGTGTTGTCTCGTTGCGTGAAGCGCCTTGGTGTGGACTGGGAGGAGCGATATGGCTACAGGCCTGTTCTCATGGAAACATATGTTGAGCAGGGACGTTTTTTGGGAACTTGCTATCGTGCAGCCAACTGGCAGCGCGTGGGTGAAACCCGAGGGAGAGGACGGCAGGATCGGGAACGGATTCGCACGATACCAGTGAAGGATCTCTATGTTTATCCTCTGCGGGCCGATGCAAAGGCCATCCTGTGCGAAGAACCTGTTGGCGGTGTTGTCCAGGCATTGCCCAAACCAAGGCCGCCGATTGACTGGGCGGAGGAAGAATTCGGCCATGTAAAACTGGGGGATGAGCGACTGACGAAGCGCCTTGTGACCATCGCCCGTGATTTTTATGCCCGTCCCCAGGCCGCTATTCCCCAGGCGTGCCGGACACGGGCCAATGCTAAGGCGGCCTATCGCCTTTTTGATCATCCGGAAACCCATATGGAAGTTTTGTTGAGCCAACATTATACCGCCACCGCGAACCGCTGCAGAAAGGAACCCGTGATTTTGGCCGTGCAGGACACCACTTCGCTGAATTACAGTGCGCATCCGGCAACAGCTGACCTCGGTCTCATCGGTTATACCCAAAATGGGCCCATCGGTCTTCTGGTGCATGACACCATGGCATTCAACCTGGAGGGAACGCCGCTGGGGCTGCTTGATGTCCAAAGCTGGGCACGCAATCCTGATGAATTCGGCAAAAAGCATAAACGGCATAGTCTCCCCATTGAACAGAAAGAGAGCAATAAGTGGCTCAAAAGTTATGAGAAGGTAGCCCGATTGCAGCAAGAGTGCCCGGACACGGTCTTTGTGAGCGTCGGTGACCGGGAAGCGGACATTTACGAGTTTTTCAGAATGGCCGATGAAACAAAAGCGTCGCCCAGACTGTTGGTGCGGGCCGAGCATGATAGGATGCTTGCGGACGGACAGGGGCATCTGTGGGAACATTTGACAAGCATGGAGGCAGTCGGCATCCAGGAACTTGCCGTTCCTCGCCAAAAGAACAGGCCGGCGCGTATTGCAAATGTGGAAGTTCGTTTTGCCGAAGTTCACCTTAATCCGCCAAAAAGTGATAAAAAGCTTCGTCCCGTTCGTGTCTGGGCCGTGCTGGCCCGCGAAATTGAAGCCCCGGCAGATATCACGCCTCTGGAATGGATGCTTTTGACCACCTGCCCGGTTCATGATTTTGACCAAGCGTTGGAAAAGCTTGGCTGGTATGCCAAGCGATGGGGCATTGAGGTCTATCATCGCACCTTGAAGTCCGGCTGCAAAATAGAGGAACGGCAATTGGGCGCTGCCGACCGGATTGAGGCTTGCCTTGCCATTGACATGGTGGTTGCATGGCGCATTTATCACTTGGCAAAACTGGGCCGTGAAATCCCGGATGTTCCGTGTACGGTCTTTTTTGAAGATGCCGAATGGAAGGCGCTTGTTGCGTATATCAAAAGAGATCCCATTCCTCCGGATCAGCCCCCGTCCCTGCGCGACGCGATGAGAATGGCAGCCACTCTCGGTGGTTTTCTTGGCCGTAAATGCGATGGCGAGCCCGGCACTAAAAGCCTCTGGCTTGGCCTGCAACGTATTGACGACCTCGCCGCCATGTGGAAAATTTTGATTCAATGCACTCATACAACCCCGGACCCACCACCCCCATGACATACCCAACTTATGGGGAAGGGTTAGTT
>MAEO01000214.1 GCA_001683985.1 Smithella sp. M82 | reverse complement strand
CCAAAACCACTTTGAAACCCGAAAAGGGAAAAATAAACATTTCTTATGTCAACTTAATTAGTGGTTTCTATATATTTATGAGTCAACGATCCCTTTTTAATCACTCTTTGGGTAACATTTTTTATGAGTCAATTCGCTGTTGTCCAAATAGTTTTTTTATGATACTTTTTAAATTATGATTAAAAAAGTTGTTCGTAAAAGTCATCTTCGTGATCTCCAATCAGCCAGGGTTGATCTTGAATACTGGTTAGGCCAGCCAGCTACAGAACGCGTTGCAGCTGTTGATTATTTCAGAAATCAATATTATGGAAGCACAACAAGACTTCAAAAAGTTGCTAGAATTATTCAACGAACACACTGTTGAATACATCATCGTCGGAGCTTACGCCCTTGCCTATCACGGAGCACCTCGTTTTTCCGGCGATATTGACATTTTTGTCAAACCTTCCAGGGAAAACTCAAAAAAAATCTTGTCAGCTTTATCTGGTTTTGGTTTCGGCTCTTTGAATCTGACTATTGAAGATTTTCAGAATCCGAATTCCGTAATCCAGCTCGGTGTTCCCCCTGTCCGCATAGATATCATTACTTCTTTAACCGGAGTTACGTGGAAAGAGGCAGATACAGGCAAGGTAGAGGGTTTATATGGAGATGTTCCTGTGCACTTTCTGGGCCGCAAACAGCTAATAACCAATAAAAGAGCTCTGGGCCGGAAAAAAGATTTGGCAGATATTGAATCTCTGGGCGAAGAATAATCTGTAACACTATAAAAAACGCAGATGATAGCAACCGGTTGCTTCGGCTTCGATGTTCGATAACATTCTCACCAACACTCAGCAACAAATTTAATTATAAACTTGATATCCGAAGTAGAACGAGGAGGCGAGGAGGCGGCTCAATATCATCTTTGATGTAAGATTAGTATAAGAGGCTCCTTTCAGTATTTGACAGCAAGAGACCGATGGCAGTATAGTGCATACACCTCTCTCAGACATCCCGGCTATCCCGGCCGGTGAACATAAATTTGATGACTGAGAAGTTTTCCGGGAGCTTCAGGTTGATTAATTCATGCGCTATATAGCTGATCTGCATATTCATTCAAAGTATTCGCGAGCCACCGCAAAGGACCTCGATCTGGAGCACCTGTACATTGGTGCTCAGATGAAAGGGATCACCGTCGTGGCTACGGGAGACTACACCCATCCTGCGTGGTTTGCCGAGATCAACGACAAGTTGGTCCCTGCAGAAGAAGGGCTGTTGCGATTGAAGGAAGATATCGCCGCCATATGCGATAAAGAGGTGCCCGCAGCCTGCCGGCGGGAGGTCCGCTTTATCCTTTCCACTGAGATCAGCAATATATACAAGAAGAATAACATTACACGGAAAAATCATAACGTCGTTTTTATGCCGTCTCTGGAAGCGGCCGCGCGGTTTAACGCGAAGCTTGACGCGATCGGCAATATAAAATCAGACGGAAGGCCTATTCTGGGTATGGACGCCAGAGACCTGCTGGAGATTGTGCTGGACATATCGGAAAAGGCGTTTCTTGTTCCCGCCCATATCTGGACGCCATGGTTCTCCTTGTTCGGCTCCAAGTCGGGTTTTAATTCCATCAAGGAGTGTTTTGAAGACCTGACTCCTTATATTTTTGCACTGGAAACCGGTCTTTCATCCGATCCGCCCATGAACTGGCGGGTCTCCGATATCGACGGGTTGACTCTGATATCCAATTCCGATGCCCATTCGCCGGCGAACCTGGGACGGGAGGCCAACCTGTTTGATACGGAACTTTCGTATGCAGCCATGAAAGACGCGTTAAGGACAGGAGATCCCAAACGGTTTCTGGGAACCTATGAGTTTTTTCCTGAGGAGGGTAAATACCATTACGACGGCCATCGAGCCTGCGGTGTTTCGTTTCATCCTGCGGAAACGCTGAAGCACAAAGGCCGCTGTCCCGTATGCGGCAATCCTCTTACTCTCGGGGTTCTGTATCGGGTGGAAGAGCTGGCCGACCGGCCGGAAGGAGAGAAGCCGGAGCGCAACCATCCGTTTTACAGTATTGTCCCTCTGCCTGAAATCCTCTCCGAACTGCTGGAGGCGGGTGCGAAATCACAAAAGGTGATACAGGCCTATTGCGCGGTACTCAACAAACTTGGTCCGGAGTTTGATCTCCTATATCGGCTCCCTCTGGAGGAGATCAGAAAGAGCGGTGTTGACTTACTCGATGTGGCTGTCTCCCGGATGCGCAACAGCGATATTACCCATGTGGCCGGGTATGACGGCGAATACGGCAGGATCAGTGTTTTTAAAGAAGGGGAAAAAGAGAGACTGAAAGGCGAACAAACCCTGTTTGCCATGCAGCAGGAAATTCCGTCTTCAGCGTCTGTAACGAGCAATCAGTACAGCCGGCCGCCGGATAAAGACTGCCTCCCCAGGGGAACCAACTTGTTTGAAGAGCCTGTGTTAAAAACAAATACCGGCAACGAGGTTCAGGGCGCGGACATAACCGAGGGTCTGAATTCCAGGCAACTGGCCGCGGTAAACCATGAGCGCGGACCCATGATGATCATCGCCGGGCCCGGCTCCGGCAAGACCCGAACCATCACCTGTAGAATCGCTTATCTTATCCAAACAAACCGGGCGGCCGCGGCTGACATTCTGGCGATTACCTTCACCAACAAGGCGGCACAGGAGATGGCGAACCGCCTGCAGGCCATGCTGAAGAAGGCCCGTAACCTGCCGTTTGTCGCTACGTTCCATTCATTCTGTCTGACCATTTTAAAAGCTGTAACTGGCCGTGCGCCGGTCATCATGGACGACTATGACCGGCTGTCTCTCCTGGAAAAAATAATTCAGAGGTTTAAGGATACCGACAATCCGGTTCCAATAAAGCCTGCGCACCTGCTGGACATGATTGCTTCGGCCAAACAGCACATGCTCTCTTTCGATGATGACCTTTCCGATATTGCAACGGATATTTCTCCGGAGACCTTGTCCGCACTATATAGCGCCTACCAGGAAACGCTGTCGGCAAACAATGCGTGCGATTATGAAGACCTGATCTTCCAAGCCGTCCAACTGCTGGAACACGACAGCAATGTCTGTGAATCCTACAGAAAGCGGTACCCGTTTATCTTTATTGACGAGTATCAGGACGTCAACTATGGCCAGTATCGTTTGGTAAAAGCCCTGACCTCGGCCGACGGCGATATCTGCGTCATCGGAGATCCGGATCAGGCGATTTACGGATTCAGGGGTTCCAGCGCCGAATTTTTCAATTCATTTCAAAACGATTACCCAACGGCTGCAGTTTTCACACTGGATAAAAATTATCGTTCCACGGAAACTATCCTGGCCGCTTCGTATAATGTGATCAGCAAGCAGACGGGCGATTTCCAACGCATCAGAGTCTATTCGGGGATTGCCGGCTCACCGGCCGTAACCGTGGCCCGACTTAATACGGTCTTTGTCGGCAAAACTATCGAGAAGATGATCGGGGGACTGGGCTTTCATTCAGTTGATTTCGGCAAAGCAGGCCGTGATGAAGCCACATCCTCCCGTGCGTTTTCCGATATTGCCGTGCTGTTCCGGACAAAAAGCCAGGGAGAGGTGTTTGCTGACGCGTTTGAATCCGCCGGCATTCCCTGTCACCTTGTCAGCAAGGAGAGCCTGTTTGCGGCCAGAGGCAACGCAGGTGTACATTTTACGTACTCCGAGTTGCCAACAATTCCTTTCCTCTAACAAGCTTGATATCCGAAGCAGAACGCGGCGGCGAGAAGTTGGCTCCGGAGGCGTATATGGAAATACGTCGAGGAAGACAACGACGATGTAAGGTGGACCCATTTGTCAAGACATTTTTTCGTGAAAATTAAGTTACACCCTGGGGCGGTTTTCTGCTTTTTTACTGT
>MAEO01000213.1 GCA_001683985.1 Smithella sp. M82 | reverse complement strand
ACCCCGGACCCACCACCCCCATGACATACCCAACTTATGGGGAAGGGTTAGTTTTCTAAAGGGGGGTGAGGGGGGATTTTGATGCTCCTTTGTGACGGATACCGTCATGGGGGTTTCACCTTTCATATCTTGATGTCTTCAGGTTCTTCGGAGACTTGCCCCTCAGAATGACACCTGAAAAGCCCTTTCCTTGCTCCTTCCCGTCAGGGGAGAGGTGATCTTAATTATTCGTAAGTTTATACGCTATCGGTATTTTTATCAGCGCCTCAGCAGGTGGTTTGGGGAAAGGAGACGCCTTCTTTATTGTCCTGGCGGCATTTTTATCCAGGACATCAAATCCAGAACCTTCCTTTATCTTTATGTCCCTAACATATCCATTTTCGGAAATGACAAAGGATACTGTTACCATTCCTTCCCATCCATTCCTCCTTGCTATACCGGGATAGGAGATATTCCTCATTATCAAATCCCTTATATAGGCAAAGTGTGCCTTGAGGTATCTCATTCCTGCCTTTTCAACTGCATCCCCAGAACCAGCGCCATGTGCTCCAGCCTTCACTGTGCCTCCTGATAAGCCGGCCGTTATGTCATCTGCGGGGAGACCGAGCCTCTCACTTTCTCTATGCTGTTCTGATGGAATCGGCGCTGGAACAGAGACCTGAGCATCCGATATAGATGGCGCAACTGGACTCTCATAAGGTGTCTCTTCCTGCTTTATCTCGGTTTTCTCTTCCAAAACTGGAGAGGGCTTCACCTCTTCCTCTACCCTTTTTACTATTCTTTCGTGTTCCTCTAAACGGGGAGCGCCTGCCTTCTTAGCCGGCTTCATCTTTTGTGCAGCCTCCTGCAGTTTCCCTCCCGGGGAATCCTCGATGCTGAAGTCAATCACAATGGGCTTGCTCATCGGGACAACTGTGCCGCTGATGCCAATAATAATGAAAAACGCTAAGGCATGGATAATGAAGGAAAACTGGAATCCCTTTAATTGATAACTCATCTTTAACCATCCTTTCTTTCCTCAGTCTGCAAACTCACCTTTTTGAAACCGAGGTTCTTTACAACATCAAGGACATCCACAAAGACCTGCAGGGCTATATACCTGTCTGCCCTTATTAACCCTACAACGATACATAAGATGCTCCATTTAGTTCAGCAAGTTTTCGTTTCCGGTGAGAGATGTAGGCCCGATAA
>MAEO01000212.1 GCA_001683985.1 Smithella sp. M82 | reverse complement strand
GGGGATTGAGGGGGATTTGATGAGGATAGTTTTAAATAACAATATAAACAATGACTTAGAGGTGCATTTTCGAGTGAAATGATCACGATTTAGCGAGACACAGATTTTTTCAATTCTCAAGGAAGCAGAAAGCGGTAGTCTGGTTAAAGATGTTTGCCGGAAGCACGGCATCAGTGATGCAACGTACTACAATTGGAAATCCAAATAGAAAATAGTTTTTGAGCTTCACAAAAAAATCTGCCTCTTTGCAGAGGCAGATTTTTTATTTTGTTTCGGATAATTTACTAAACGTTATGCAGCTTCCAATTTAACAGCGCAGACCTTGTATTCCGGAATTTTTCCTATCGGGTCCAAAGCCGGATTGGTCAGCAGGTTCACGGCGGCGTCCGCGAAATGGAAGTTCATAAAGATCAAACCCGGAGCGCTCTTCTTGGTAATGGTTGCTTTGGCTTCCACCGTACCGCGTCTTGAGGTGACCTTGACTTTCTGGCCTTCATTAATTTTCAATTTGTCGGCATCGGCCGGATTGATTTCCACAAGGCTTTCGGGATAACGCTCGGTAAGACCTTTTGTCCGGGTGGTCATGGTGCCGGTGTGGTAATGATACAGGACGCGCCCGGTGGAAAGCAGGAACGGATACTGTTTGTCCGGCAATTCATTGGGTTCAATGTATTCAATGGCGGAGAATAATCCCAGACCGCGGGAGAATTTGTCCTTGTGCAGGAATTTGGTTCCCTGATGTTCCGGTGTGGGGCACGGCCACTGAATGCCGCCTTTTTCCAGACGCTCGTAGGAAATGCCCGCGTAACTGGGTGTTACTTTCGCCACTTCTTCGAAAATCTCTTTGGCGGAAGCATATTTCATGGCGTAGCCCATCTTATCGGCAATGCCGCAGATGATTTCCCAGTCAGTTTTGGCTTCACCCGGCGATTCGAGAGCTTTGCGAACGCGCTGGACGCGGCGTTCGGTATTGGTGAACGTTCCGTCCTTTTCGGCAAAGCTGACGACCGGCAGAACAACGTCGGCCAACTGGGCGGTTTCGGTCAGGAATAAATCCTGGACAATCATCAAATCCAGTTTTTGAAGTTCTTTTTTCACGTGGTGCAAATCGGGATCGGAAAGCATGGGGTTTTCACCCATGACGTATATCGCTTTAATCGTGCCTTTGCCTGCCGCGTCCATCATCTCCATGATGGTCAATCCCGGCTTGGGAGAAAGCTGCGCTTTCCAAAACGCCTCGAATTTTTTGCGGATATCTTCATTGGCTACCTGCTGATAAGCCGGATAAACATTAGGCAGAGCGCCCATATCGCAGGCGCCCTGAACATTGTTCTGACCGCGCAGAGGATTGACGCCGCCGCCTTCAATGCCGACATTGCCGCACAGCATGGAAAGGTTGGCCGTGCTCTTGACATTGTCCGTACCGGTAATGTGCTGGGTAATGCCCATCGCGTAAATGATGCTGGCGCTTTTCGCCCCGGCATACATGCGCGCGGCTTTCTTCAAATCTTCCGCGGGAATGCCGGAAATTTTTTCGACCTTTTCCGGTGTGTATTTTTCGACCATCTTCTTGAGCGCGTCGAAACCTTCGGTTCTGTCTTTCACATAGTCCTTGGCGTAAAGACCTTCATTAATAATTACATTCATCAGGCCGTTGAACACGGCAACATCGGTTCCGGGATTCTGCCGCAGCCAGATGTCAGCGTATTTGACCAGATCGATTTCCCGCGGATCAATAACAATCAGTTTCGTGCCGCGTCGGGTCGCGCGCTTGACCTTGGCGCCGATGACCGGATGGTTTTCTGTGGTGTTGGTTCCTATGGCCAAAATACAACCGGTGTATTCCAATTCGTCTATCGAATTTGTCATTGCACCGCTACCGAATGTGGCGGCCAGACCGGCCACCGTGACAGAGTGTCAAAGCCGGGCACAGTGATCGACATTGTTGGTGCCGATTGCCGCCCGCATGAATTTCTGGAACAGGTAATTTTCTTCATTGGTGCAGCGCGCCGAGGCCAGACCCGCTATGCTGTCGGCGCCGTTTTCTTTTTTAATCTTGGTCAGTTTGTCCGCGATGAACGCGAAGGCCTCGTCCCAGGAAACTTCCTGGAAGTCTTCATTTTTCTTGTAGCGAATCAGGGGTTTTTTCAGACGATCGGGATGCGCAATGAAATCCATTCCGAAACGTCCCTTAGCGCAAAGGCTGCCTTCGTTGGGCTGGCCGTATTCGCGGTTGCCCATGACCTTCACAATTTTATTATCCTTGGTATAAAGATCCATCTGGCAGCCGACGCCACAATAGGTGCAGGTGGTGCGGACTTTATTGAGTTCCCAGGGACGGCCGGCAAACTTGGCCTGTTTGAAGGTGATGGCGCCGGTGGGGCATGCCTGCACGCATTCGCCGCAGAAGACGCAGCTTGAATTAATATAATCTTCGTCAAACGCCGGACCTACTTTGGCATATGAACCGCGATTTGCAAAATCGAGCGCTTCGTTAACCTGAATTTCATTGCAGGCACGCACGCAGCGACCGCAGAGGATGCATTTGTTCAGATCGCGTTCAATCATAGTGTTGCTGTTATCCGGCTTGTAACCAGGGACTTCAATATTGAAACGGGGTTTATCAATTTTAAGCCAATACACCAGATTCTGCAATTCGCACTGGCCGTTTTTTTCGCAAGTAAGACAGTTATGGTCTCCGGACGACCATAATAACTCAACAATCATTTTTCGAGCTTTGCGGACTGCTTCCGTATCGGTGCGAATCACCATATTGGGGCTCACCGGCATGCAGCAGGATGCAACAAGCGTTCTGGCGCCTTCCACTTCTACGACACAAACACGGCAGGCGCCAACGTTGGTTGTTTTGGTGTAATGACAAAGGGTGGGAATAAATATGCCGTTATCGCAGGCGCATTCCAAAATGGTCTGACCGGAAGTCGCTTCAACATCTTTTCCATCTATTTTTAAGGGTATTTTCTTGTCCATTTTCTTCTCCGATCTGTGATGATGAGAACTTATGCTAAATATTTAATGAGGGATTTATAATGGCAAACAATTGTTTTGTCAATTCTGTCAATAATGACTTATGCCATATTCCACACAAACCAAAACAAACAGAATCACAAACATTTCAACAACATAACGAAATGCTGTTGATAAAGTCCGGCCTAAATAATTGAGGAAATTGGTTATGAAACGCCAAAGCAAACTTTGGGAAAAAATCCTCACCAAGTTGCCGGGTATCCCTAAATCCCCCCCCTCCCTTGACGGCTGGTCATAAAACACACTTAACACAGGGGGTAAGGGATACTGCGATACACGGGCCATGTATATCAGTGGCCAAAATTTTACCTGTTCTGTGTTGGACCGTATTCGCCAGACGGTTTCCAACGAACCGTCGATTTCGCGACTTGATTTGTCTCGAAGGGTTTGCGGTTGGCTGAACTGGGTTTCTCCAGGCGGCAGTCCGCAGGAGATGTTCTGCCGCAAGGCTCTCAACAAGCTCGATGCGGCTGCGGTTATCGATTTGCCAAAGCAAAGCGTTGATTACTCTTTCGGGTATAAATCCACCGCTTCCATTGCTTTGGACATACCTGATATTCAAGGCGCTCTGAAAGACCTCGGGGAGGTTAAGGTCTATCCGGTCAGCAGCAGATATGCAAAGGAATCGAAGATTTGGTTTGCTTTCTTTGAGAGATGCCACTATCTCGGGAACGGGAACCTCTGCGGGGCTCAGATTCGGT
>MAEO01000211.1:21374-21548 GCA_001683985.1 Smithella sp. M82 | reverse complement strand
ACCCCGGACCCACCACCCCCATGACATACCCAACTTATGGGGAAGGGTTAGTTTAGAAAAGGGGGGTGAGGGGGGATTTTCATGCTCCCTTGTGACCTCAGCCGGGCATCCACATCATCGATCTGGGGGGTGAGGGGGGATTTTTATGCTCCTTTGTGACGGATACCGTCATGT
>MAEO01000211.1:0-21364 GCA_001683985.1 Smithella sp. M82 | reverse complement strand
GACCTCAGCCGGGCATCCACATCATCGATCTGGGGGGTGAGGGGGGATTTTTATGCTCCCTTGTGACGGATACCGTCATGGGGGTTTCACCTCAAACCATGACATTTTCTCTTGGCAGTTAACCCCATGACATAATTATATGGCCCAGGGAGCCATTCAGGTTGACATAGTGGACAATGGGGTGGTATATTTAAAAAGTGGTTTGCAGGCCTCAAGATTGAGGTATTTGTCAGATGGGCGCCACTTTGGACCTGTTCTTGCCACATAAATCCGATTTAAACCATAATATCCGTAAAATAATATTTAAGGATGCACGGAAATCATGGATTATAGCCGATATATTTTTTCCTGTAAATTTGAAAATAACGCTGTGTTACCTCCTTACAAAGGCTCAACCCTTCGGGGAATATTCGGCCACGCACTGAAGAAAGTGGTCTGTGCTCTACGAAAACAGAGGTGCACAGAATGTCTCCTGGCCGACCGCTGCCTTTATCCCACAATCTTTGAAATATCCGCAAAAGCCAACGACTCCGGCCGAAAAAGAATCGCGCAACCGCCGCATCCTTATGTGATTGAACCACCACCGGATGCCAAGACACACTATGAAAAAGGCGATTCGCTCGATTTTTCAATGATTTTGTTCGGCAACGCTTGCGATAATCCAGCTTACTTCATTTACGCATTTGAACAAATCGGCAAAATCGGCATCGGCAAACAGATTGACGGCAGCAACGGCACATTTACGCTCAGGGAAGTGTACGCAGGCAATGAAAAAATCTATTCCAAAACAGACGGTAAAATAAAAAAACAATCTGCCAAACAGTTTTTAGACGCCCAAGCGCTTGCGAAAACGACAGACGATGGTCTTAGCGACATTGCACTGGAATTGCTTACACCGCTTCGTTTGAAGTATCAAAACGGTCTGAAAGCCGACCTTCCGTTTGATGTTTTGACAAGGGCGATGCTGCGGAGAATTTCATCGCTGTTTGAATATCACGGCGAAGGAGAACCCGCGCTGGATTATCGTGGACTTGTCGCCCGAGCCGAAAATGTTGCCGTCAAAGAAGTCCATATCGGTTGGTATGATTGGCGGCGCTATTCCAACCGCCAGGAGCAGGCCATGATGATGGGCGGCATGGTCGGAAAGATAACATACACAGGCGTGCCCGGCGACTATCTGCCGTTGATTCGCTTTTGCGAGTTGGCGCATCTGGGAAAAGCAACAACCTTTGGATTGGGGAAAATTAAGGCAACACTAAAATAAAAGGCATTCATGGCCAACATTCTTCTTGCCATAGCGGGTCTGAGTCCGCAGGTGATTACTGAAACGCTTTACGCCTTGCATCAAGACGGTGTTGTCCTTGATGAAATCCACATTATCGCCACCCGAATCGGTCGAGATGCTATTGCCACGCAACTGCTGGCCCCTGACGATGGCCGGTATTTCCGGTACCTCAAGGACTATGGCATAGACATTGAACGCATTCTCTTTGCACACGAAACCATTCATGTGCTGAGAGATCTTCAGGGAAATCCCATTGACGACATTATCAGCGAGGAAGAAAACGAAATCCTGCTAAAGGAATGTCTGACATATGCTTATCAGTTTACAAAGAAGCCGCAGAACACTGTTTTCTTCTCGATCGCCGGAGGGCGCAAAACCATGAGCGCTTGTCTGATGGTGGCCGCCCAGATGTACGCCCGTCCGCAGGACAGGATTTATCATGTACTTGTCTCGCCGGAATTTGAAAGCCATAAAGATTTTTTCTATCCGCCTGTCAAACCCGTCATGCTGGAGCTTCGCGACGCGAAAGGCCAAAACAATTATAAAGACACAAGCTACGCCAGAGTCACGCTCGTGCCGATTCCCTTTATCTCGCTCAGAGCGGCCACAGGGGGAGAAAAAAACAAGCACGTTCCTACGCCCGCTGAACTATTCCGCTATCTTGTCCGCGAAAAGAAGCAATCCCTGACCATAGATGTGACACAAGGCAAGATTCTCTATAAAAAAGCAGAATTGACCATGATGCCGTCGCGCCTTGCGCTTTATGCTTTTTTTGCAGCGCGGAAGCTCAATTGCCGCCTTGTTCATCCCGGTTGTCGCGGTTGTGCGGAATGTTATGCGGATTATCGGCAAATCAGCGACGGACAAGAAATCATCACGGATTTTTACAGGAAGCTGGGCGGCGCAACCGAAAACAAAGGCATTTGCGCTTTGGAAAAAGACGAATTGCGCTCTTATGTCAGTAAAATCCGCAAAGACCTGATGAAAGCCTTTGGCGCGCAGGCCGCGGCACAACTGGCTATAGAGGCTGTCGGCAAAAAGCCCGACACGCGCTACGGCATCGCGCTGGAAAAGGATAAAATAAAAATCATTGTTGCATAACCGGCGCCGCGGCGGCAACGTTGCCGCGCTGGAAAATAAAATGGATGTTTGAATATAATGATTGCGAACAATAGGAATGGAGGAGGTTCTTTATGGATGATACCGTTTTAAAAGTGGCCATAGCCGGGCTGTTGCATGATATTGGAAAATTTGCACAGGAAGGCATGAATGTTGAGCCGGAGTTTATTAACAATCACCGACAACTCTACCAGCCTTATTACAATGAGCAATTCACGCATGAGCATGTGATCTATACAGCGGCTTTTATTGATAATATCGAGAAATTTCTGCCGAAAGAATTGAACAAGGCTAACTGGGGTCTGAACGATCCTTTCATCAATCTGGCTGCCGGACACCACAAGCCGCAAACCGAGCTGCAATGGATTATTGCAACGGCCGACCGTTTGAGCAGCGGCTATGATCGGTCCAATTTTGAAGAATATAACAAGGCCGTAGCACCAAAAAATTATCGTAAGACTCGCCTTTTACCATTGTTTGAAGCGTTATCGCTCGATGATAAAAAGAAAGGGAAAGATAACAAATACCGATATCCATTAACACAGTTAAATCCCCAGAGTGTCTTCCCCTACATTTACGATGAAACAAATGCGGTAACCGACGCGCAGTCGAAAGTTGAATACAAAGCTTTATTTGATGGGTTTGTGGAATCGCTGGAAAAACTTTTACACAAAGAAGAAAACATCGCGCTCTGGTTTGAACATCTGGAAAGCCTGATGCTGATTTATACGGCAATGATTCCTGCGGCAAGGGCGGGAAAAGCAGTTCCCGACGTTTCCCTGTATGATCATTCCAAATCAGTTGCCGCTCTGTCCGTAGCCTTGTACATGTACCACCGAGATACTAACAGCATGTCTGTTGAAGCGATCTGTGAATCGGCAAAACAAAAGTTCTGTCTTATAGGTGGAGATTTTTACGGGATACAGAACTTCATCTTCAGTGATAGCGGGGAAGCAGGAAAGCACAGATCGAAGATTCTTCGCGGACGCTCTTTTGCGGTATCTCTGTTTTGCGAATTAGCCGCGGACTTTATCTGCCGGGAGATAGGGCTGCCGCCTTCCTCCATTTTATTGAATGCGGCAGGGAAATTTACAATTCTTGCGCCAAATACACCGGCCGTAAAAAATGCTGTGAGCAGTCTTCAAAATAAAATCAATGACTGGCTGATTTCGAAAACATTTGGTGAAAACGCTTTCGGTATAGCGCTTATCGAGGCTGCGCCGGCTGATTTCGAATCTGGGAATTTTTATCGGCTCTATAAACGACTGTCCGACGAAATTGGCAACAACAAATACAAAAAATTCAATCTGGAAAAGTATTCAGGTGTTGTAGCAGGGTATCTGGATAGTTTTGATAATGAATTAAACCCAGCCGTTTGTCCCTACTGTGGGAAAAGGCCTTCCAGTCGAGTGGCGGAAAAGCTGAAAAAAGACAAAACAGAGAAATCTTTATGTTCCATGTGCCGTGATCATATTTTCCTGGGTGAGAATATCGTCAAAAAAACCCGTATCGCGGTAACCACCGTTGATGCCGACATCAAAGGAGAAGACATCAAACTGCTTGAGCCATTGTTTGGAGAATATCAGGTTGCATTCGTTGATGGTGGACTTAATAAACAGGCAAGAGATGGCCAGCTTCTTAAATACTGGGACATTTCCATAGATCCCGCCGGTAACATTGCTAAAGATGTAACCGCAAGATTTATCAACGGATACGTTCCCGTCTATGGCAAAGAGGATTTCTGTGACGAGCGTATTTTGGAAGGCAAGAAGGCTGAAAGCAAAAAAGAAGAACTGATTGAAGAAATGGATGAGGGACGGCCGAAAACATTTACCCATTTGGCTTGCAAAGCCATGAACCCATGCGCTGACGCTGACGGTGATAAAAAATTCACCGGCATCCAGGCTTTGGGTATCATGAAAGCTGATGTTGACCGTCTCGGCATGCTGATGACCTGCGGGATTGATAAAAAGAATTTCACCATTTCCAGGCTTGCCACGCTGAGCCGCCAGATGAATTTCTTTTTTGTCGTGTATCTGCCTCATTTGTTGAAAACAAATCCTTCCTTCCGTGATGTCTATACTGTTTTTGCCGGGGGTGATGACCTTTTCCTGATCGGCCCATGGAACAGGATGCTGGACTTGTCGGAATTTTTAAAGGATCGTTTTGCCGAATACGTATGCCGCAACCCGGAAATCCATTTTTCCGCGGGTATCAGCCTTCAGAAAGCGAACACCCCGCTCATCAAGATGTCTGCGGACGCGGAAGCCGCGTTGGCAGCGTCAAAGAACAGCGGGCGGAACAGGCTTACGGTATTCGGTGAAACAGTGACATGGGAGGATTTTTCACGGCTTCATAAAATTGTCAAGAATATAGAAATATGGCGCGATGAAAAATTGATTAATAACGCCATGCTTTTCCGAATCAATCGGTTCATTCAAATGGTTGCCGAGGAGAAGGCGCTTTCAAATGAAACAGAAATATTCCTGGAGGATATGGAACCGCTCAAATGGCGCTCTTTATTTAAATATACCACTGAGCGAAACATCGGCAAGAACATCAAGGATGAAGCAAAGCGCGCGGCCGCCAAGAAAGAATTTGAAAAGATGGCAGATTGGCTCACCATTCATGGGAGCAACCTTAAAATAGCCGTTTGGGACATAATTTATAATAACCGGTAAAGGAGGATGACGGATGAATAAAATAGTTTTTTACAAAGACAAGGTCAAAGGGATCATTGATCCAAAGTTATTCTCTGACATTGCGGAACAGGCAGCGTCAGACATTGCAAGATCAGGACAAACACAGGGAAGAACGAAACTCGATCACAACAAACGCACACAGTTAAGAAAATTTTACGATGAGGTTATTCGTCTTAACGGAAATATCAAAAGCAATCCTGAAGATTGGAACAGTGTCCTTCCATTCATTAATATGCTGATTGCCAAAGCGGCTTACGCAAATGGAAGAAACAAACTGGTTACAGACGAGTTTGTTAACCTTTTGAAAGAATGTGTCGCGCAGGTCCAGAAGCCGGCTGACCTCGACGTATTTGCCAATTTTTTTGAATCCTTTATGGGTTTTTACCGGAAATATGAATAGGAGGAACTAACTATGCAACTGACTGATATAAAAGAAATTAAAGGAAAGATTATTCTTAAAAGCGGGCTTCATATCGGCGCGGGTGACACGGAAATGCACATTGGGGGCACGGACAATCCCGTTCTTAAGCATCCTCATACGCAGGAGCCCTACATCCCGGGTTCTTCAATTAAAGGCAAGGTTCGTTCGATGCTGGAGATGGAAAGCGGCCTGATGGTGAAAACAAAAGGTGAACCAGTACAACTCAAAACGCTGAAAGGGCTAACCGGCGATCAGGAAATGAAATGTAAAAAAATCCTCAAGATTTTCGGTTCCAGCGGTTCAGACGCGGATGAACTTTCCGAGCTCAATCTTGGACCGACACGTGTTTCCTTCGCCGACTGCCCGATGAACGCCGCGTGGAAGGAAAAAGCCAGGCAAAACCGTTGGGATTTGTTTGAAGTCAAGTCGGAAAATTCCATCAACCGCATTGAGGGAACGGCGCGTAACCCCCGTTTCACGGAACGGGTGGTCGAAGGGGCAGAATTTGATTTTTCCGTCTCCCTGAAACTGCTTGATGAAAAAGAAGAGGATCTTTTTGAATACCTGCTCGATGGGCTCAAGCTGCTGGAAATGGACGCTTTGGGCGGCAGCGGCAGCCGCGGCTATGGCCGGATTGAGTTTCAATTTGACGATAAAAACCTTGATGAAAAATTCAGACAAAGAAAACCATTTTCCAACGGAGGGTAACAGCCGTGAAACTCTATGAGATTATCATAAAACCGGAAAGCGGTTTCGGTACGCCTTTGAAAGGCGACACGATTTTCGGCCATTTCTGCTGGCAGGCATCCTATAATCCGTCATTACTGAACGGCGGTTTGGAAAAATGGATGGCCTGTTACGGCAAACGGCCGTTTGCCGTATTTTCTTCCGCATATCCGAAAATCAAGAAAGACGGTGTGATGTATTACGCCTTCAAGCGCCCCGACTATCCGCCTGATCGCTTATTCCAGTCAACGGAACAGAACAGAAAAAAGGCCCTGGAGCAGAAAAAAGATAACTTGAAAAAGAAACGGCTTCTTGTTTCGGAAGACCTCCTGATTTTTCTCTCTGCGGACAAATTTATCTCTGATGAAGAAATGCTTGCGATTGCTTTTAGAGAATTGACGGGGCAAACTAAGAAAGCCATGCGCAAAAAAACGAGCAGGCAATTTATGACGGAGTTCATTCAGCCGCACAACACCATCAACCGCGCAACAATGACGACAGGCGGCGGCATGTTTGCTCCTTTTTCCGAATCAGCCGAATTTTATTATCCGGAAACGGAACTGGCGGTATTAATTCTCCTGGATGAAGAAGCAACAGATATTGGACGCGTAACAGCCGCCATGGAAAGAATCGGTCAGGTAGGATTCGGTAGAAACGCGTCAACAGGCGGCGGCAGGTTCACGTTGGGAGAACAGGAAGAAAAAAAATTGCCGTTCAACGCCAGCGCCGATGCCTGTTATACCCTTTCACCGGCAATTCCTGAAAAGGGGCTTTATAAAGATTGCTGGTTTACGCCGTTTACCCGTTTCGGCAGGCATGGCGATGTTCTCGCAGTGTCGAAAAATCCCTTCAAGAATCCGGTCATCATGGCTGATGAGGGCGCTGTTTTTCTTCCCGCGGACAGGTCGGTATTTTCCCTGCCTTATCTCGGCTGCGCGGCATTCAACGTTTCGAAAGCGCTTTCCGGGGCGGTTACGCAAGGCTATTCAATTTATCTTCCATTTAAACTGGAGAATTGAAAATGAATGAACAAAACACTTTTTACATAAAAATACTTTCCCCCGTACATATCGGCTGTGACGAAGTCTATGAACCAATAGGGTTCGTAATCAATGAGGCTGATGAGACCCTGACGGCATTCGATCCTCTTGATTTCTTCAGAAGACTGGATGCTCAAACAAAAGCACGATACGCCGCAATATGCGGAAAAGGCACCATTGAATCCATTGCTGAGCTTTATAAGTTCATGAGAAACCGACAATTTGAAGGGGCTTCGGTGAAGGTAAAGATAAGCAAAGAATTCGTCAAACATTACGTGGAAAGTATAGGGAAAAATATCCGTGATTTTCAGAAAGAGCTGAATCAGTTTTCCATTGCGCGGACATCCTTTAATCCGGTGACGCAAAAACCATACATTCCAGGGACTGCCGTAAAAGGCGCCTTGCGGACTGCCTATCTCAATAAACTGGCAAAAGAAACAAGAATAACCCTTGATCGCCATGACAGAAAGCAGTCGGAAACACTTGAAAAAGGACTTCTTGACTACACTACATTGGAAAAAGATCCATTCCGGCTCCTCAAAATTTCCGACTTTCACCCTGTCGGTTTTTGCGCGACAAGAATTGTCTATGCGGTCAACGAAAAGAAAAAAGAGACTTCACGGTTCAAAGCCCGCGGCCCCTATCAGATACTGGAAGTCATCGAGCCCGGCGCTGTGTTTGCCGGAACAATTCAAGTTCTTGACCCGCTGGTAAAAGAAACGATAAAAAATCCACTAAAAAGGGAAGCGGTTTTTGAAAGCGCGAAGATTTTTTACGATAAAGAAATGAAGCGCGAGAATGATGAACTGAAAACCGCCGGGATACAGGCCTTCAGCGCCGCGAAGGAAAATGATGCCTGTATGCTGCGTCTGGGTCGTCATTCCGGGGCAGAATCCATTACTATAGAGGGGTACCGCAACATTAAGATCATGAAACAGAGGGGTGCCAAAGATTACTCGGATAAGGCAACAACGTTCTGGTTGACTTCCAATGCCGCAGCTGGTTACCAGAAAAATCAGCTTATTCCGTTCGGCTGGGTTTCAGTCGGCTTGCTGACCGAAGAACTGCAAAAAAATCTTGAACAGAGGCGCGCAGCTGATAATGAAAAAACAAAATCGGTCATAATTGATGAGAAAACTGCAAAGATAGCAGCGCCGGAAAAGGTTAAAGTATCTGTCCCCGTTGAGGAAGTCTGGGAAAACGCTTATGTAAGCTTTAACGCCGGCGGTGGCGGGATTGTAACCGCGCAATCTGCAGATAAGAAAACAGCGGAAATCCGCGGGAAGGAAAAAGCGCTTGCTGTCGTTTCGGAAACCCTGCACAAAAAGCTCTTTGACGGAAAGAAAAACGTGCCCAAAGCCCGCGTTACCGTGCGCAAAACCGGCAACGCCTGGGAAATCGTGAAAGTGGAGTAAAAGATTTAAACGTTATAAAAAAGGTTTTTCGCCATGACAAAATTAATGATTATTTCTCTGGGCGGTTCACCGGAACCATTGAAAAAAAGCATTGCCGAGCATCGGCCGGAGCGGCTGATTTTCTTTGTGTCACACGAATCGAATGCGAAATTAGGAGAAGCGCTGCAAATTGAGGGGTACAAACCGGATAAAATCGAAACGGAAATCACCGAAAACCCCAATTCGCTGTATGAATGTTACAAGGCCGCCAGGCAGTGCGTCGACAGGGCAGCCCATTCAGGCATACTTAATAACGAAATCATAGTGGACTACACAGGCGGAACAAAAGTCATGTCGGCCGCACTTTTACTGGCCACTGCCGGATGCACATACAGCTTTAATTATGTCGGCGGCGATACCCGGACTAAGGACGGCCTGGGCATCGTTCAAAACGGCCATGAAATCATGTGTGCTGACATGAATCCCTGGTCGGTTTTTGCCGAAGAAGAACGTCGGCAGATTGTCACCCTTTTCAATAACCGGCGTTATACTGCGGTTATCCAGATACTGGATTTGTGCGATAGAGCGCTGCCGGCGCAAATCAGCAGTTTCTTCCAGTTTGTCAGGCCGTTGGCCAATGGTTTTATGTTCTGGGAGCAGTTCCGCCACAAAGAAGCGCTGGATTGTCTTAAAAAAGGCGCGGCGCTTATTGAA
Organism: Smithella sp. M82; assembly: GCA_001683985.1. Taxonomy (GTDB): domain Bacteria; phylum Desulfobacterota; class Syntrophia; order Syntrophales; family Smithellaceae; genus Smithella. The sequence goes on along the minus strand of MAEO01000211.1, from coordinate 11,963 downwards.
GATTATCTAAGACATTATCCGGATGAAAAATATAAACACCTAAAGGAAGAACTCGCCAACCATATAGATTTTCTATCGGATGTTCTTAAAAAGACAAACGGCATGCAGATATTTAACTTTATCCTGGTAAAGGAACTTATCAATAACGCACGTCGCCGGATGGACGACAAACGCTTTGACGATGCAGCAGCCCGCATCTATCGCGCTCTTGAACTGTACGGCCAGATTTGCTTTGAAAGACATATCGGTTGTTCCAATGACAGGGTAAAACCAGTGAAAATCCCGCAGGAACTTCGCGACGAATTCCTGCAGAAATATGGCGATCCAAAGACTGGACTGATGAAACTCCCCTTGCAGGCAACCTATACAGTATTACGCGCCTTGGGGCACGAAGCAGGACAGCGTTTTTTTGAATACGAAGAGGCAATAAAGAAAATCCAGGTCACCAGGAACCTGTCAATTTTAGCGCACGGCATACAACCGGTTACTGAGCGCGCGGCGCAAAGTATATTGGACACCGTTACCGATTTTGTTCAAATGAAAGAATTTTTTGATTTTCCTAAAATGTAGGAATGAAACAACCGTTCTTTGACAACCGAATATCGAAAAAATATATCGTTTTTCCTTTCTGTCCGGCGCGGCAACGTTGCCGTTGTTGATCCGGGCGTCGGGTCTTTCTTATAATCCTTTCCGCGGGATTCAAGTGAATACATCTCCCCGCGGAAAGGAGGAAAAATATGGTCGTATATATCAGCACGCAGGGAGCGAAGATTGTCCGGGAAGGCCGGCATTTGCTGGTAAAGAAAGGCGAGGACACCTATCATACCCTGTTTACCTATAAGCTTCGGCAGATCGTTATTTTCGGGAACGTTGAGATTACGCACCGGGCGTTGGCGCAAATTATGCGGCACGAAATTGACATTGTTTTTCTTACACAGGGTGGACGCTATCTGGGCCGCATTGCTTCCCCCGAATCGCGCAACGTTTTTCTGCATAAGCGTCAGTATTCGCTTTTGGACGACAAAGAGTTTACCGTTAAAACAGCAAGAGTCATTGTTGCGGGAAAAATGTCGAACATGGCGACGCTGCTCATGCGCATCCGGCGCAGTCGGGGCGCGGAGATTGCCGGCCGCAAGGCGCGGGATATTCAGGATTTGATGCCGTTTTTAGAGAAGGCGGACAATGTTGATTCTCTTCGCGGCTATGAGGGCCGGGCCAGCGCCATATATTTCGAGGCGTTCGGCGCCGGCTTTATCGAAAAGCAGAGTTTCACACGTCGCGTTAGGAGACCGCCAACTGATCCTGTCAATTCGATTCTCTCGCTGCTTTACACATTCTTGATGAATCGTGTCTATGCGGCGACGCGTGTGGCGGGGCTTGACCCATATCCCGGTTTTCTGCATTCCATTGACTATGGTCGTTATTCGCTTGTGCTCGATTTGATGGAAGAGTTCCGCGCCATCATCGCCGACACGCTGACACTTTCGCTTTTCAATCTGAAGATACTGCAAAAGGACGACTTCTACGAGGAAAAACCGGACGAGCAAAATGAAGACACAATAGAAACCGCGCGGGAAAATGCGGCGGATGTCAGCAAAGACCCGATAGGTTGGATTTCCGGCAACGAGGCGGACTCCGTCGTGTTTGACATTCCCGAGCAGCGCATGGACGAAACTCAAGCCGCGCCGCGTGCAACGGGAAAATATCCCGTCAAGCTCAAGCCGGACGCCTTCAAGCGCGTGATTGAAGCTTTTGAAAAAAAACTTACCACAGAATTTTATTATCCGCCTGCCGAGCGGACGTTGACCTATGCCGATGCCATTATTTACCAGTCCGGCCATTATCGCAAAGTTATTGAAGGAGAAACAGAACTTTATCAGCCTGTGCTTTTAAAATAACCTTTTCGCGCCGGCAAGAACCGGTATCCGGGCATCGTCACTTCCTTGATCGGCAGGACATCCAATAAAATCTTCCCTCTCTTGATGGGAAGGATCGAAGGATGGTGAAAAAATTGATTACGCTCATCACATACGATATCACGGAACCCCAAAGGCTTAACAATCTGAGGAAGTTTTTGAAGGAATTTGGTCTCAGGACACAGAAATCCGTTTTTGAATGCGATATTGACGATCAAGCGTTGCAAAGTATCCGTGCTTATTGCCGGGATAATCTTGATATTAAGAAAGATTCTGTCCGCATTTATAAAATATGCAACCGGTGCATCAACAAAGTGATTATCTCCGGAACCGGCCTGAAAGTGACACAACTCGACTACATGATCGTCTGAACATGCATAATTCCTTCCCGGCTTGGCGGAAGGGACCGTGGGAGGGTGAAAATCTCACACCGCATAATTAAGACCGCTGAAGGAGAATCAACGATGAACATGATTGTTGCTTATGACATTGCCGATGAAAAACGACTCACCCGTGTAGCCAAAGTCATGATGGATTACGGCGTCCGAGTTCAAAAATCTATTTTTGAAGTAGATGTATCGCAAAAAGTATTCAGAGAACTCAAATCACGGCTTGAAGAAATCATCCTCTTTGAAGAAGACGGCGTAAAATATTTTCCACTTTGTGAAAAGTGCGCCGGCACGGTGGAAATAATCGGACAGGGGCAGTTTACCGACCCGGATAAGGAATATTACATTTACTGATGTAAAAATGAACCTGATTCCAAAAGGGCTTTAAGCTGTAAGTGTTTGATATAATGGCGTTTGAAAAAAACGTCGGGAAAAGGTTCGCGGGATTGAAAAAATCATATGCATTTTAAACACTTAGCCTGTATAATGTTGCTAAGAAAAGAGGTGATTTTAAAAATGTCGGAATTTATAAGAAGAGGTTCGCGAAATAAAAGGTATATGTTAATGTATTTTAAAGCAAAAGAAGGGATGCGGAAACCAAAGACCTGATTCACGAAGGGATTGCGACGGAATTTACAGGATCATTTCTCCCGAAGTTTCTTGGGAAACCAAAGACCTGATTCACGAAGGGATTGCGACGTCACTTCTTTTTCAAGAGCTTCTTCCACGGCCTTTTTCGAAACCAAAGACCTGATTCACGAAGGGATTGCGACTCAATTTTAGGCTCAGCGAATTTGGGAACTGGGGTTTCGAAACCAAAGACCTGATTCACGAAGGGATTGCGACAGACATAGTTTCTCCTTTTAAAAGGCAAAGCCCCCTGCGAAACCAAAGACCTGATTCACGAAGGGATTGCGACCGTGTTGACGCAATCCTGATAAAAATCTCTGTTGTGATGAAACCAAAGACCTGATTCACGAAGGGATTGCGACTTTTCTGCCCAAATTTCGTTGAAAGTCTTCATTTTTCTCGGAAACCAAAGACCTGATTCACGAAGGGATTGCGACGGTTGCCCCCAGAGAGCCCAATTTGCAAACGTATCATAATCGAAACCAAAGACCTGATTCACGAAGGGATTGCGACTTCACACTACTCTCCGCTCTTCTTAGCCCTCGTTGCAAACCACGAAACCAAAGACCTGATTCACGAAGGGATTGCGACAAGCCGAGCCGTGTTCATTCCCATCTTATATCATTTACTGAAACCAAAGACCTGATTCACGAAGGGATTGCGACAAATGAGCAGTTGCATTATCTTGTTTGTCTAGTTTCCAAGAAACCAAAGACCTGATTCACGAAGGGATTGCGACCATAGGCATTCCTATGTATTCTCCCTGACTGCATATATCGAAACCAAAGACCTGATTCACGAAGGGATTGCGACCTTGTCTTGTCTCGCCGAGCCGCGCCATGCCCTGCCGAAACCAAAGACCTGATTCACGAAGGGATTGCGACGCTTTACTTGTCTTGCAAATAATTCGATTTTAGACAATGAAACCAAAGACCTGATTCACGAAGGGATTGCGACGCCCCTTTTCATCAGAGTAGATTTTTGATTCCATATCCCGAAACCAAAGACCTGATTCACGAAGGGATTGCGACAAGGGGAAAGTTTCCTCCTATAACTCTAGCTAACCGCACTTTGAAACCAAAGACCTGATTCACGAAGGGATTGCGACGTCCATGCCGTCTGCCGCTTCAACCCACTCAAAATGGAAACCAAAGACCTGATTCACGAAGGGATTGCGACTTCATTTTCGCTCAACTCATTTATCTTTTCTCTAATTGCGCCGAAACCAAAGACCTGATTCACGAAGGGATTGCGACAGGAAAAGTAATCGAATCAAAACGATCACGATTTTTGAGAAACCAAAGACCTGATTCACGAAGGGATTGCGACATACCTCGCCTTTTTCGGAAATCCCATATTCGTATATGGGGAAACCAAAGACCTGATTCACGAAGGGATTGCGACACGGCCATAGATGAAGAATCTTTCTATGCTGTTTTAGTTTTGAAACCAAAGACCTGATTCACGAAGGGATTGCGACCTTAGAATAAACTCTTTGATATCTTTGTTAATAACGCCGAAACCAAAGACCTGATTCACGAAGGGATTGCGACCCGCCCTCTATCGGCCTGTTCAGCTTTTCTTATTCCGAAACCAAAGACCTGATTCACGAAGGGATTGCGACCTCCTAGAGTCACAACGTTTTCGGAGAGCCGGAATTAAATCGAAACCAAAGACCTGATTCACGAAGGGATTGCGACGCTTCTGCGGAGACTTTTGATCCCCGCAGGAATATAGGGCGGAAACCAAAGACCTGATTCACGAAGGGATTGCGATCACAAAGTGATCGCTTCAATCTGCCCGTTTTTCTTGGAGGGAAACCAAAGACCTGATTCACGAAGGGATTGCGACGGAAAAATGCAGACTTAGAAGATGCAAACGCAGACCGAAACCAAAGACCAAAACACGAAACATATGATGCAATTAATCTACCAGTCAGTAAAATGTTTCCCGTTAAAAAATAATAAGAGATGCAAGAAAGAATAACCCACTTACCAAAAACAAATCATAACCATCATTCTTGTCAGGATGTTGATAACAATAATTGATATAATAACAATTTATTATATTTCGCTTTGTCGCAGACACACCAAAATTTACTAATATGTACCCGCAAAAATGCCGGACAGAAATGCCCGGGATTTACTATCAGAAAATTTGTTTTAGATTGCCACACCCGATAAATCTTGGTTCGCAATGATAGAATTAATAGATGCCCATCTGGCAACCGCCGGCAATTGTAGCGCCGAGTTCATAGCATTGACTGAGTATTTCTTCCGTAATCTCGCCTTTGGCAATAACCGGCTGATAAACGGTTTTGAATTTGTAACCTAATGCAATGCGCTCGATAGCCCGGAGCGCCCCCGTGCCGTCGTTTCCCGCACTGATGAAAACGACAAAAGGTTTGCGGAAAACTTTTTCCTGCGCGCCTATATACGTCCGGTCAAAAAAGTCTTTGATCATCCCGGACATGTAACCGAAGTTTTCCGGCGTGCCGACAGCCAATCCGTCGGCTGCCAACAGATCTTCCAGCGTGGCATTTGCGGCTTTTTTCAAAATCACGTCCACGCCTTCAATAGACTTTGCCCCTTCATAAACGGCCTGCGCCATTTTTTGAGTTTTGCCTGTCTGTGAATGATAAACAATTAATATTTTTGCCACATTATTCTACCAATTTTTTCAGTAGTGATACATTAATCAGTGATGATACATTAAAAAGAAAAGAAACGCAAAGTAATTATCGCTCGCCCTCAGTCGTTCTAATTTAAATGTCACCGTGACCCTCAGGAGGAGGGAAATATTTATTGACATATCATGGCTATTTGGCTATATTGCCAAATACTCTAATAGGAAAAACATTATGAAAAGCAATTTAAAAACAAAATATGAAGCGCGGGCAAAAATCATTAAGGCGATGGCACATCCCAGTAGGCTTCTTATCATTGAGGAATTAAGTAAACGTGAATGCTGCGTCACCGGGCTGACCGAAATGATCGGAGCAGACACGTCAACGGTTTCCAAGCATTTGAGCGTTTTGAAAAATGCCGGTCTGGTCACCGATGAGAAAAGGGCAAATTCCATTTTCTACAGTCTGCGTTGTCCCTGCATCATGGATTTTGTCGGCTGTGTGGAGAATGTCTTATCCGCCAACGCTAAAGAACACGCAAAAATCATAAAGCGCTGTAAAACCTGGGAGAGCGTTCACAAAATAACATAGCAATTATAGGACAGCCGAGACGGCTGTCCTGCCCCTTTGGATGCTTGCAACTTAATACAGTAGGACAGGCGTCTTGTCTGTCACATTATTTAGGAAACGCTCTATTGGGAGTTATGGAGGGTAATAATGAAAATAGAGATTTTAGGAATGGGTTGCGCAACGTGCAACAAACTGGAAGATACGGTTCGTCAAGCCATCAAAGAGACGGGCATTGACGCACAGGTTGATCATATAACGGACATCAAGAAAATTATGGCTTATGGAGTAATGATCACTCCTGCTATGGTCATTGACGGAAAAGTCATGGCTGCCGGCAAACTTCCATCTTTGGAAGATATCAAAAAAATGATCGGCGGAAAATGATATCTTTATTGTCATGTTATTATTCCGCGAAGTGCCCTTCAGGATAAGTCCCGATGAGTCGGGATAAGGAATCTTATATAAATCATGTATTAAGATTCCTTCCTTTGGAGACTGTGTCGCAATTACCTTTTACAGTCATTTCGAGCGGAAGCGAGAAATCTTGGTTTTAATGATTTCAATAATTTAAGATTCCTCACGTTCGTTCGGAATGACACTTTTCCTAATTACGGCACAGTCTCCTGGTCGAAGTGACACAAGCTTTTTAAAGGTTAAAAAATGAATGAATGCTGTACCCAAAATAATAACGAAAATAAGAGTCTAAATCATTATATTCCCTTTTTGCTGATTCCTTTCGCGGTTGTAATTTATTTTTTTCTGGAAAGAGGCGTTGATTTTTTTGTCTATGCAATACTCCGGATGGACAAAGCTTCTCATCTGACGGAAGTAATCCGGTTTTTTCTTTATGACACGCCTAAGGTGTTTATTCTGCTGACAGTTATTGTTTTTGTTGTGGGTATCATCCGTTCTTATTTCTCACCCGAAAAAACGAGAAAGGCTTTGGAGGGAAAACCTTTGTTTGCCGGCAACGTGATGGCCGCGGGGCTCGGCGTTTTAACGCCTTTTTGCACTTGTTCGGCCATACCTCTTTTTATCGGCTTTGTGGAAAGCGGTATTCCGCTGGGTGTTACCTTTTCCTTTCTTGTTGCCGCACCCATGATCAATGAAGTCGCTTTGGTTCTACTCTTCGGTCTGTTTGGCTGGAAAACCGCCCTGCTTTATGCATCCACCGGATTGCTTATTGCAATTATCTCCGGTTGGGTCATCGGCAGAATGAAAATCGAACGCTTCGTCGAAGATTGGGTTTATGAAATAAAAGCCGGCGATTTTCAGATGCCAGAACAGAAAATTACTTTCAACGACAGGATTCAGGCCGGCTGGACCGCCGTTGTGGATATCATTTCTAAGATTTGGATTTACATTATGGCGGGCATTGCCCTCGGCGCGGCCGTGCACGGCTATGTGCCGGAAAACTTTATGGCATCAATCATGGGCAAGGAAGCGTGGTGGTCGGTTCCTCTGGCGGTTTTAATCGGTGTTCCACTTTATTCCAACGCTGCAGGCATTATTCCGATTTTGCAGGCGCTGCTCGAAAAGGGCGCGGCTTTAGGCACCGCGCTGGCTTTTATGATGTCCGTTATCGGTCTTTCGCTGCCGGAAATGATTATTTTAAGAAAAGTTATCAAGATTCCTTTGATTGTGATTTTCATCAGCGTGGTCGCCACAGGCATTATAATCGTCGGATTCCTCTTTAATTGGATTTATTAAGGACTCTTCATGAGAAAAACAGTTTTATTTTTATGCACCGCCAATTCCAGCCGTTCCCCAATGGCTGAAGGTTTGGTTAATCATTTTTGGGGAGATAGGATTGATGCATTTTCCGCAGGTACGGAAGCAACACATGTCAATCCCCATGCAGTTGAAGTCATGAAAGAAATCGGTATCGATATTTCGAAACAGCAATCGAAAAATCTTTCCGTGTTTGATGGACAAACTTTTGATTACGTCATCACACTTTGCGGCGACGCGAACGAAACCTGCCCGCTTTATATAGGCGGGACGAAAAAGATGCATGTTGGCTTTGATGATCCGGCTAAAGCCACCGGAAGCAAAGAGGATATTTTGCGGGAATTCCGCCGCGTGCGCGATGAGATCAAAGAAAGACTGACGGTCTTTTTTCAGGACAAATAAGAAATAACCCGATGGAGGAATTATGTCAGAACACATAGGCAGCAAATTATCATTTGGGGATCGTTTTTTAACCTTGTGGATTTTCGGGGCTATGCTTTTAGGTGTGAGCCTTGGTTATTTTATCCCCGGAGTGGAAATTTTCATCAATAAATTTCAGGTGGGCACAACGAATATTCCCATCGCCGCCGGACTTATTCTGATGATGTATCCACCTTTTGCCAAAGTGAAATACGAAGACTTGCCTGAAGTTTTCCATAACGGAAAAGTTCTCGGATTATCGCTTTTACCGCCTTCAAGCAAATGAATTATGTCCGGGCGCTACTGGCGGCTGGTCTGGGTGTGGAAGTCCATCTTTACGCCTTTCAGATACAAAATGACGTTTATTGTCCTTTTTGCCTGGCTTTTTCAATCATGTTGATTTTGTCGTTTACAATTAACTATGAAGTTGCTTCCGCGTGGCGGGAAAACCGCCGCCGGATATGGTTATATTTTTTAGGGGAGGCAAGTTTTCCGATGTTTAAATTAAATAAATTACCGTTGTTAATCTTCAGTTTGTTAGGATATCTAATTGTTTTATTTACTTTTTCCGGTTCCGTAACACCCGTCTATGGACAAACAACCGGTGGAGTTGTCCCTTCTCTGGGCAAAGGGAAATATGAAATTGTAATGTTTGCCGACTATTTCTGCCCGCCTTGCAAGCGAATTGATACAAAAGCCGAGCCGCTATTGAAAGAATTGCTGGATACCGGCAAAGTAAAAATAAAGTTTGTTGATGTGCCTTTTTATCACGCCACGCCTATATACGCCAAGTATTATCTTTACGCGGCAAATGCCGATTCCGGCGCCGATAACATTTTTCGTGTACGCAAAACACTTTTTGATGCGGCGCAGGTCAAACACATACAAAAAGAAGATGCTCTGATTATTTATCTGAATGAGCAGAAAATTTTATGGAAAGCAATGGATGAAAAATCAATTTTCACAAAGCTCAGCGCCATCATTAAGGATAATAATATCAAATCGACACCCGCCTGTCTCATCAGATATTCAGCAAAGGATGTTAAAATATTTGTAGGTGATATTGAAATATGGAATGGGTTGAATGCATTGAAAGCGCATATATCAGCGGGGAAGAGGTAATTTCTGCAGAGTAAACAAAAAGATATTCCTTATAAAGGAACTAATGCTACCCCGTATGGACTTGCGTCCCGAATATTTGACGCCTCTTATGGAGTTTTTAAAAATACTGGACATACCCATGCCAGAGGTTAGAGATATTCATCAGGAATATTGTTGTCCTTTTGTCCAGAAGGGTTCCGCAGCCATTACCTGGTCAGGGGATATATGTCCGTGTATTGCACTTATGCATTCTTACCGTTGTTACATTCTGGGCAGAGAAAAATTTATTTTTGCCATTTTCTTTTATGTTAAGCGATTCAGACAGCGACAAGGCGTCTTGATTTTTTCTTCATTTGGCTTATCTGATGCCTCAGTCGGGAGGCTTTGTCATTTTCTTTAGATTCCAGCGCCTGCAATCTCAGAGTTTTCAACTCGCGAATTTTCGCTTTGAGTTCGGCTTTGGTCATTTTAATTTTGCTTATATGTTTCTTTTTCCTGACCGGCGCTTCGTCCCTGATACCCCGTGCCTCTTTGATGAAAGCAACGAGCTCTTCCTTCTTCATGTCGTGGATTGCTCTTTCATGCGGAATCTCCTCGGCAATCTCCCGCAATTCTTTGATGGTCAATTTGTCCAGATGTTTTTCATCATGTTCTTTTTTATGGGTCTCTTCTGTCATTACGTATAAACCTCCTTATTTTTTAATATACCAGGAAATCAACCTGCAACGTACAAACTAAACCGGTTATTTTTATACCATAACAGGCAACATGGTTCAACCCCGGGAGATTTATTATACTCCATCAGATATCTTTTTTATATACATACTTGCCAATTAATACAGAAGATGGTTATACTTATGACTAATCTTATCAATGTTATCCCGGAGAGTAATAGAAGATGGAGTCTTTTATGCTATGCTTTGTTCCTCTTTTTGTGGCTGTCGATGCCGCAGGTGTATTACCTTTATTCATGAATCTTACCGAAGGCATTGAACAGAATAAAATCAAAAATATTATTATTCAGTCAATGATTACGGCATTAATTGTCGCTCTTGCTTTTATCGCCGTGGGCACGGCAACTTTAAAGTTGCTGGGCATCAGTGTTGCCGACTTCATGATCGCAGGCGGCATGCTTCTTTTTTTAATTTCCGTTCGGGATGTACTTTCCACCGAGAAAAAATATTATGCGATTGACATGGAAAGCATGGGCGCAGTACCCATCGGCGTGCCACTAATCACAGGGCCGGCCGTGTTGACCACATCCATGCTTTTGATTAATGAGCATAGTTTGTTTATTACGTCTTTGGCCATTATTACCAATATTTTGATTGCCGGCGCCGTATTTTTCATGGCGCCGTTTATCAACCGAATTATCGGCAAAACAGGTTCCAAAACGGTATCTAAAATTACCAGTCTGCTTCTGGCTGCAATCGGTGTTATGATCATTCGCCGGGGAATTGCTATATTTATAACGCAGGGTATTTAATTCTTAACGTTTTTATTCAAGTAATTTATCTGCAACAACTAACATCGCAGTAGTCTATATATTTCAAAGTCTTACCTACCATTTATTTTTCATTAAATTTCCTGACAATTTTTTTAGCTAATACTTGACATTATGATTTTAACAATATATAAGGCGCAACCTGCAAAAAAAGGCACCAGGACGTCCCCATCGTCTAGAGGCCTAGGACACGGGCCTTTCACGCCTGTAACCGGAGTTCGAATCTCCGTGGGGACGCCAATATAAATTAAAAAAGGCAACCTTATTATCGGTTGCCCTTTTTATTCGTCTAAAAATTTATATTTGAATTTTATTATTCTTCTTTCTTGCTTGTTCGTTTTTTAGGCGACTCTTCATCCGTCCCGGCAGATTGTTTCTTTGGCTCTTTCTCAGCCTTCTTTTGCTTCGGCTCTGCCTGCTTCTGCTCTAGTTTTTCTTCTTTTTTCGCCACCAGTTCGGCCTGTTTCTGCACTTTAGCTTGTGCTAACGACCCGGCAAGTCTAACAAATTTCTCAATCGCCGCAATTCTAAAATTAGTCTCTTTTATTTTTGATTTTAGGCTCTTAACAAGAGGATCTTTCTGAGATTCCTTTTTGCCGATCCCCTTCTGAGCGAGTTGTTGCAACCTTAAATCAAGTCTTTTTTGAAATATTCGGAGCTGTTCCATCCTTACATCTTTACTCTTTGATGCCATTTTTCCCTCTCCTTGTGTTTTTGAGTAATATGTTTTTGATAGCAATATTTTTGTCTGAAAGCTATAAATATTATTGCAATTTATAATTTTTTATCTGAAATCACGTTTTGCAACCTTGAATTTTTGGTAATAGCTGAAAAAGGAACAAAGACCACAAGATTATCAATATGTCCGACGCCTTCGCCGCCGAAAGCTATTGATTCAATTGTTATTGTGAAACCCACATGACGGTATCCGTCACAAAGGAGGATAAAAATCCCCCCTCACCCCCCTTTAGAAAAGGGGGGATTGATGGGGAACTTCCCCCTTTAGAAAAGGGGGGAACTCAAGCCCTGCCCTCTTTGCCCAAGAGGGGAACTTCCCCCTTGAGAAAAGGGGGATG
>MAEO01000037.1 GCA_001683985.1 Smithella sp. M82 | reverse complement strand
GAACCAAAAAACGATGGGCAAAAGCCAATTTTGGCTGCGTGGGATGAAAAGCAAATAGCGTGCCACGGATTCAGGTATTTATTTATGCTTTCTGCAAAAGAATGGGGAACATTCCCCTTCCATTTTGAAAATTCAAAAAAATGTAGGGGATGTCGAATCCAATTACATTCAATGGCCATTTCGGAATATCCCCAAGTAAGATTGGAGATAACAATAAAAACATAACGATCCCCTGAAAAATCTTCGAACTGTTTTGCTGCTTGATATATCCTGAAAAGGATGTAATTGTATCCGGAATAATCACTAAAACTACCTGCTACTGCTTTACCTGATTGCAAACTTTTTAAGTTTGCCCCAAACTGCCAGACTTCTTCTCCAATATATTTAACTTCGATAGCAGACTTAATCCCTTGAGGAGAAATTGCCTCAATATCAAATTTACCACCCAAGGCCGCCAAATTATTAATTTTCCAACCTTGGCATTCAATCCAGGATGAAGTTATTAGTTCAGCCAATTTGCCATTAAATCTTTTTGCCTTTTTGAAACGGCCAAAAGCATCCGTCTTTTTTGACATATAGTTGTCAATAAGATCTTTTCTATATTGTGACGTTAAGTTTTTTTTTGGGCTTTTCCCCATCTAATTCCATTATGTTTTCAAGATGGCGCTAATCCAAGGCCAGTTGGTCAAGCTTTTGGTTGCCGATTTATTTGCTGCCATATTTTTCAATCCCAATTCAGCTTGCTTTATAGCTGAGCTAAGTTCATCAAAGACGCGGTTGGCAAAGTAGTCATGCCGAAGCATTCTCCATATTTGTTCTGCCGGATTCAGTTCTGGTGAATACGGCGGCAGTCGAATTAATGACACGTTCTTTGGAATTTCAAGCTCTTTACTTTTGTGGGATGATGCTCCGTCCATCACCATAATGATGAACTCGTTCTTGTGAGCTACGCTGACTTGAGCCAAAAAACGGGACATGTTCTCTGTGTTCATCTTCTCGGCGGACATGAAATCAAGATCGCCATCCCCAGGGCTTACCGCTGCATATTCGTAGCGGAATTCACGAACCAACGCCAGATTTACCACCGGTCTATGGGGCGAAGGCGCCCAACAGGAGCGGGGATTGCTCATCCTTCCGAAACGGGCTTCATCCTGGAACATTAACCGCAGGGGAAGAATATTTTCATTTTTTACACAGGCGGTTTCCACCGTTTCGGAGAATTTTTTTTAAATTCATCCTGCAAATCCGGGTTACTCTTGGGATGCTTGGTAGGGGACATTCGTCCCCCTTCGTCCGGTTCCACTTTCCTCCAATTATGACGTGCCAA
>MAEO01000210.1 GCA_001683985.1 Smithella sp. M82 | reverse complement strand
ATCTGGTCAAGAGTTCCGCCGGATATCTTGGCGCACTGGCCTTCAGTGCGGCATCGTGGTCTCTCAAGGACAGGGATAACCATATCGGATGGCAGGAAGGAGCGCGAAGGGCGCATCTTCGGCAGTTGATCTGCAACAGCCGTTTTTTGATTCTGCCCACGGTCAAGGTTCCCAACCTTGCCTCTCGTATGCTGTCTCTCGCGCTTGCCCGCGTTGCCGACGACTGGGAAAAACGCTACTGTCCCCGTCCCGTTCTTGTGGAGACGTTTGTCGCTTCCCCATTCACCGGCGCCTGCTGCAAGGCTGCCAATTTTACGTATGTCGGCAAAAGCGCGGGGCGCAGAGACGGCACGCAGAAAAACATCTTTTTGTATCCTTTGTGCCGGAAATGGAGGGATATTCTGTGCGAGGAACCTGCAGTAGCCATGCCTCGCCCTGAAAACCCTCGACACTGGGCAGAAGGAGGAGTTTGGAACAATTCGTCTGTACGATGAACGTCTCAAAGAAAGGCTTTACACGATTGCTCAGGACTTCTATAGCAGCCCCGAAGCCACGATCCCCGAGGCTTGCGCTTCGAAGGTGCGGACGATCGCCGCCTATAGATTTTTTCAGAACCCCAGGATAAACATGGACATGATTCTTGCCCCGCATTTGGAAGCTGCCGTAGAGAGGATCAGACAACACCAGGTTGTTCTTGTCCCGCAAGATACCACCGCCCTCACCTACACTCTCCCGATGACAGAAGGGCTGGGACCAATCAATAACAAGACCGATAAGGCAATTGGCCTGATTCTTCACGACACCCTTGCCTTTACAGAACAGGGAACGCCTCTGGGATTGGTTGATGCGCAGATATGGGCGCGTGATCCCGAAGACTTGAGGCAAGTCGGACCGGCGCAAGAAACTGCCGATTGAGGACAAAGAAAGCGTAAAGTGGCTGAAGAGCTATCGCAAGGCAGCGGAAATTCAGAAGCTCTGCCCTGAAACCATGTTGATCAGCATGGGCGATCGGGAATCCGATATTTACGAGTTGTTTCTGGAAGCGACGAAAGAGCCGGGGCCGGGGCTTCTTGTACGCTCGGAGAGAAGCCGCAATCGCAAGGTTGATCAGGAGTTCCTCTGGGATTTTATGGCAGGCAGACACCGGCGGGCTCCCTCAAAATCCACATTCCTCATAGCGGTTCCCGTCAAGCTCGAAACGCCCTGCTGGATATCAGGTTTGCGGAAGTGGAATTGCGTCCCCCAAAGATTTATTCCCAAACCGTCAGGGTGTGGGTGGTTTATGCCCTGGAGAGGGATGCAAAAGACAAGGCCATAGAATGGATGCTCATTACCACGCATCCCGTAGAAAACTTTGCGGATGCTCAAAAGAGGGTGGAGTGGTATTCGGGACGCTGGGGCATTGAGGTCTTTCATCGCACCCTCAAAAGCGGTCGCCGGGTTAAGGATCGCCAGCTCGCAACCGCTGATCGCCTGGAAACCTGCCTCGCGTTGGATATGGTGGTCGCCTGGCGCATCTATTATCTTACAATGCTGGGGCAGGGAGACTCCCGACGCCTCCTGCACCGTCTTTTTCAAGGATATCGAGTGGAAAGCCCTCTGCTGTTATGTCAACAAAAGCCCATTCCTCCCGATACTTGGGCCAACCATGCGCCAGGCCGTATTTATGGTTGCAGCCATCGGCGGGCATCTGGGAAGAAAAGGAGACGGCTTCCCGGGAACCCAGACCATATGGCGCGGCCTTGCAAGGCTTTATAGAGCCGCTGATATGTACTCTATAATTACTCAACAACTTTACCTCAATCCCATGCAATCGGGGCCCTGAATACACCCCCTGTGTCAAGTGTGTATAAAGACCAGCCATCAAGGGGGAGGGCGAGGAAGGGGTGAAATTTCGTCGTCATCACCCCTCACCCCGACTTGCCGATCCGGTTTTAATTTGCGCTTTTATTGATAATGAGTTTCATATTCATATTAAGGAAGGAGAATAAAAAATGTCA
>MAEO01000209.1 GCA_001683985.1 Smithella sp. M82 | reverse complement strand
GGGGATGGAGGGGGATTTGATGAGGATAGTTTTAAATAACAATATAAACAATAACTTAGATGTGTATTTTCAGAGGAAAGAGGGAGAAAATATTGGAAGAGAAACTCTTATTATTAATTAAACTTCAGGAATGTGATTCGCAGTTGGTTAAGTTATCTGCCAAGAAAAAAAAGTTACCGGAAAATATAGATAAACTGGATAAAGAGTTTGCATCTTTTAAAGAGGAAATCGAAAAAAACAGAGTAAAGTACGATGAGCTTAAATCAAGTCACTCTGAAAAAGAGAACAAAATTAAAAGGCTCAATGAAAGCATTGTAAAAACAAAAGAAAGGATGCTGGAGGTTAAAAACAATAAAGAATACCAGGCCATGCTCAAAGAAATCGAAATTGCCGAAACATCGCGCAGCAACATTGAAACAGAAATAATTTCAATATTGGATGAACTGGACAAGCTATCTGTTTTAGTAAAGAAAGATGAGGAAACTCTAAAACAAAACAAAAATAAATATGAACAGGAAAAGAAAACGATTGAGAATGATTTGAATTCCATAGATACGGATATTTTAGATTGGGAGAAGAAGCGCATTGATGTGAGAAAGAATGTTGCTGAAGATCTTTTGGCTAAGTACGAAAAAATTAAAAAGAGAAATCAAGGAATTGGCGTAATTTCCGTTTGGAAATCGGTTTGCAATGGTTGCCATATGAATATTCCGCCACAGCTTTATAATGAGTTGCAGAAGTCCAATCAGCTGTTTAGTTGTCCCAATTGTGATCGGATAATATATTTTCAGGATATGGAGAAACAGGCTTAGTTTCTATGAGTGATAACTATAAATTATTCAGTGATGGCGCTTGCCGCGGCAATCCGGGCATCGGTGGGGCCGGGGCGGTTATAACGGACAGTCTTGGAAATATTGTTTGGGAAGGTAAAAAATATCTGGGACATTGCACCAATAACATCGCTGAATATAAAGCGCTCATTATGGGATTGAAAGGGGCATTAAATAATGGTTACAAAAATCTGGAAATTTACCTCGATTCAGAGCTGCTTGCCAAACAGATAAACGGTTCCTACCGCGTTAAAAATGAAAATTTGAAAACTCTAATGCAGGATGTGCGCGACCTGCTGGCTTCTTTTAATTCTGCTCAGGTTAAACATGTTCGCCGCCTCCACAACAGTCATGCCGATAAGTTAGCCAATCAGGCAATTGATGAAAAGTGATGATAATGACATATTTTCTTATGACGCGGTAATATTATAAACGGTATCGATGTGGATTGAGGGAAAAGTCGAAACTCTTGAACCTTAATATAATTAGTAAATGCGGAACTTCTATTAGGTCTTATTTTCTTAGATTTTGTTGGGTTATAGCCAGGTTATCGCGATGGATTACTTCATCATAATCGTTATGTCCAAGAACCTGTTTAATCTGAGAAGTTTTCAGCCCTTTTATTTTGCTTATTTCGGCGGAGCTGAAATTGACCAGTCCTTTGGCTAAAATGGTACCTTTATGGTCAGCACAGACTACCGGATCGCCAAGATTAAAATCTCCTTCCACATCTACTATACCGGAAGGAAGCAGGCTTTTTCCTTTCTCCAGTAAAGCCTTCTTTGCGCCTTCGTCAATTATGATTCTGCCGCAGGTACGCAGGGTGAAAGCAATCCAGTATTTCTTGGCGTTCAGACGATCAGCCATCGGCAGAAATAGAGTGCCTATTTCTTTTCCTGCCATGATTTCGGTCAGAACATTTTTCTTTCTCCCCGGCGCTATAATGCATGGAATTCCAATGGCAGTAACTTTTTTTGCTGCCTGAATTTTACTTTTCATTCCACCTGTTCCGGCCGACGATGTTTCATCAGTTGCGGCGGCCTCGATATCCTCGGAAAATTCATTAACAACCCGTATCAGTTTAGCTTTTTTAGAAACTGTCGGATTACAATCATAGAGGCCGTCTGTGCTGGTCAGGTTGATGAACAGATCGGCTTCGATTACGTTGGCAATCATCGCGGCAAGATTGTCGTTGTCTCCGAATTTTATTTCATCAACGGCAACGGTGTCATTTTCGTTGATAATGGGAATTGTTTTCCATTCCATAAGTGTGGAAAGAGTATTGCGAATGTTCAGGTATCGCTGACGGTCGGTTAAATCGGAAAGGGTTAAAAGAATTTGGGCGACGTAATGGCCGTTCTTTTCGAAAGATTTGGAATAGACACGCATCAATCTTCCCTGTCCGATGGCAGCGGCAGCTTGTTTTTCAGGCATACTTTTGAGATTTTCAGTTATTTTCAGGCGATGTTTGCCGGAAGCAATAGCACCTGAGGTAACCAGTACTATAGAATATCCGGCCTCTGCCAGATCGGACATTTCACGAACAAGGGAATCAATTATTTTGAGATCCAGGCCGTCACTACCGGTTAATACTGCAGAACCCACTTTGATAAGAATTGTTTTGGCATTGGTGAGTACGTCTTGTCGAAAATTTTTCATAGTTTTACTTGCATCCGGTTTAATTTAATCTTTTAACTATTTCTTTCAGGATTTCCTTTATCCCTTCTCCGGTAACAGCGGAGAAGGGATGTAATATTATGCCCTTTTTTTTGAATAGAGCAACTTCTTTTTTAATATTTTCCTTTACATAAGGCAGATCGATTTTATTAAAAGCAACAACTTGAGGCTTTTTAATCAAGTCACGATTGTAATGTTCCAGTTCCTTATTGATAGCGGTAAAATTAGACCAGGCATTGGTATTGGGCTCAGTTGAAATATCGATAATGTGAAGCAAAACAGAAGTTCTTTCTATATGTTTTAAAAACTTGATGCCCATGCCTAATCCCTCATGCGCTCCGGAAATAAGACCGGGAATGTCGGCAATGACAAAACTTTTACTGCCTGAATATTTTACTACTCCAAGGTGTGGGGTAAGCGTAGTGAAAGGATAATCGGCGATTTTCGGTTTGGCTGCCGAAACACGGGAAATAAAGGTAGACTTGCCGGCGTTGGGATAACCGATGATTCCTACATCTGCGAGCAATTTCAATTCCAGCTTAAGAGTGAATTCTTCACCCTCCATTCCTTCCTGCGCAAACCGGGGCGTTTGATGAGTTGAAGTTGTAAAATGAGCGTTGCCTTTACCGCCGATACCACCGCGGGCGGCAATAAAAGTTTGTTCCTGCTCTGATAAATCGGCAAGCGCTTCTCCTGTTTCGAAATTTTTGATAATCGTTCCCACCGGTACCAGAACTTCCAGATCTTCGGCACTTTTGCCGGTGCGGTGGTTGCCTGAGCCGTGGGCTCCGTTTTTGGCGATTTGGTGTTGTTTGTATTTTAAATCCAGCAGGGTGTGATGACTTTCTGTTGCGCGGAAAATAACATCACCGCCTTTGCCGCCGTCTCCTCCATCGGGACCGCCCTTAGGCACAAATTTTTCACGCCGGAAACTTACGCAACCGCTTCCGCCATGACCGGCCTTGACATAAATTTTTGCTTCATCAACAAACTTCATATTTGATCCCATTACGCTCCGCTTCGGGGATAATTCGGCTCACGATTCAAACTTCATCCCGACGAGTCTGAATTCGTTTTCAGCTCGCCTCATTAAAAAACAAAAGGCGCT
This sequence comes from Smithella sp. M82, assembly GCA_001683985.1. Lineage (GTDB taxonomy): Bacteria > Desulfobacterota > Syntrophia > Syntrophales > Smithellaceae > Smithella. The sequence goes on along the minus strand of MAEO01000209.1, from coordinate 5,110 downwards.
TCAATGTAAGCGCCTTTTTAAATCAATATTTGTAATAATAATTTTTTATGCAGCATAAACGCTTACTTTTTTCCTCGTTTTGTCAAGTCTTTCAAATTTAACTACACCGTCAATCAGGGAAAAAATAGTATAATCTTTACCTAATCCCACATTGTTGCCCGGATGAATTTTTGTTCCTACCTGTCTTACAATGATTGATCCCGCGTTGATTTTCTGGCCGCTGAAAACTTTAATGCCTCTTCTTTGAGAATTACTGTCTCTGCCATTGCGGGAGCTTCCTTGACCTTTCTTATGTGCCATGACTTCCTCCGCTTACATTGAAATCTTTGTTATCTTCATATTGGTTAAATTCTGGCGATGTCCGGTCTTTTTATGAAAACCCTTGCGTCGTTTCATGTGGTAAACGATAAGTTTTGAACCCTTCTTTTGGGAGATAATTTGACCGACGACTTTAGCGCCATCTACAAAAGGCTTACCTATTTTTATTTCCTTATCATCGGAGACCATCAGAACCTCGTTAAAAATAACTTCAGCTCCTTTATCACCCGTGATTTTTTCAACTGATAAGACATCACCTTCCGTTACCTTGTATTGTTTTGCGCCTGTTTTAATTACTGCGTACATAAGCATATCCTTACTTTAAGTGTAATTGAAGCTGAAACTTATAAATAAAACAGGTCTTTTTGTCAATAAAATTTAAGTGTTGATGAAAAATATTTTATTTTGGCCTTAAATACAATCCAAGTTGTTGAATTAATACAATAAAATAAGTGTTGATAAACTTTAATATTTAATTAAAGTTAACAAATTAGGATAAAAAGAGAGAAGATAATGGTTACATAATGCAGAAAATCCGGTTTTTATTTATGTGGGACTAATTAGAGGATAATATGACTTTAATTTCTCTACAAAAATGTGCTCAACACGATAACAAAATACTTAAAGAAAAGATTCTGACAGGTTTAAGACAGATAAATTTTGACCTGACAGAACTAAAGAACAAGCGGGTGTGCCTGAAACCCAATCTGCTTATGCCGGTGAGTCCTGAACGGGCAGTGACAACGCATCCTGAAATTTTCAGAGCCGTTGCCCAAATCGTGCGTGATTATACTACAAATATTGTTTTAATCGAATCTCCCAATATTTTCGCTTTGAAACCGACCATCAAGAAAGCAGGTCTTGCCGAAATAGTGAAAGAACTGGGAATCGAGGTTGCTGATATAAATATTACAGAGACGCTGCGGTTTCCTTTGGCGCATCGTTACAAAAATATAGATATTTCCAAAGCCCTCTTTGATGTTGATTTTATAATCAATATGCCAAAACTCAAGACGCATGGTTTTACACATTATACGGGCGCGGTTAAAAATTTATTCGGTGTGATCCCCGGATTAAGTAAAGCGAGAATGCATATGAGAGCTCCGTCCCAGATGGAATTTACCGAATTTTTGCTGGATTTATATGGCGGACTGCTGAATGGTTTTGAAAAGCCGAAAAAATTTATTCATGTCATGGATGCTTCGGAGAAATGGAGTTAAAGTGCCAGAGAACATACAGGTTGAAGGCGAATCTCTTGAAGACATGCGAATAATAGATTTTAAGGCTTCTCGCAATTCTGTAATGGGCGGTGTAATATGGCCATTGATATCACCGACAGTAAAAAATCTTTTTGTGGAAAAAATCGAAGGCTGTAAATGGCATCCTACGGAAAAATACTGGAGTGTGCCGTATTCCGAGGGGATTATCGAGAAGATCAAAGAGGTTTTTGACGGAGAAGATATTAAGTCAGATCCCTCCTTGTTTGGAGGGGCGGTTGAAACGCCACCTTCATCACTTTATGATTTTGAAGATTTAAGAAAAGAACTCATTTCACGTAAATACAGCCGGAAGACAATAAAAGGATATCTTTATTTCAATAGGGACTTTCTATCCTTTACCGGCAAAAGGCCGGATGAGGTGAGAGAGGAAAATATCAAGAACTCTTTAATATTCTCCAAAAGCAGAACGAAGAATATTTTTTAACTGGTGATATTGAGTCCATACTAAACTCGAAAGAGTCGTCCGAAATTCTTGAAGGCGCGGGAGAGGAATAAGAGAAAGGGGACAGATTTATTTATTGCTTTTTTAATCTTGATGTGTTAGCAAGTCAGCATACCAAGAACATCACGAGTAGTTATTCCTGACTATCCACATCATGTAATACAGCGAGGCCATAACAGACAAACCGTTTTATGATACTTCAGGCGGAGGAGTAACACTTTCGGATGATAAGCCGCTTATGTTTATGGATTTCGCATCAGAAATTCTTGCCAGCCTTAAAAAATATCGTTGAAACCTGTGGTATTTTCAAAATGGAACGTTTTATGGAATTAGTGCTGCCATATGTGGACATGATTTATTACGACATTATTAAGATCATGGATGCCTCGCTTTCCGAACGTTATACGGGTATTAAGAGCGATCTCATTTGGACAAATTTCAGGACACTTCAGGAAATATCTCTCAAAAAACATCTTGGTTTTCTTTTGCCGAGAACACCCCTTATTCCGGGAATGACCGACACGGATGAAAATCTCAGCGCTATTGCAGAATTTCTCTTTTCACTGGGAATAAAAAAGGCCGCTCTCCTTGAATATAATCCGCTTTGGTATGCCAAGCTGAATAAATTGTACAGGAAGCAGGAAAGTCACGCAAATGGATGGATAAAAAACATGTGGCCCACTGCAGGGAAATATTCATTGCAGCGGGGATTTCAGTTTAATGTTGGATAGTCCGAATTGCTTCCGGAATCTTGAGAACCCCTCCTTGAAATAGTAGGGAAGCACACGAAAAGTTGCCACCAACTTCTTCTCCTGAGACAATCTTATTACTTTAAAGTATGTAACAGGTTCATAAAAAGCAACGGTAAACAGTCTGGCCACAGAAATGTTTACTTTGAACCGGAGTGAATCAGGTTTAAGGTGAAAGAGACATAGAAGAGATTTCATCCACGATGGTGGAAGAAAAGTTGCAAGCCGAATAAGATTGTTGATATCAGTCTTATTATAAAGAAGATAGTCCTTGCTCTGATACTCATTTCCGTTTATCAAACCTTTTTCCAAAGCTCGTTTTTGTAGTTCTGTCCCGGGATAAAAACTTAACGAGAAAAACTGCGTGTAGAAAGGTTTGGGTGTTTTTATGAGTGTTAATACGGTATCAATCAGGTTTTCATCGGTTTCAAACGGATTGTCCAGAATCACGTCATAGAAAGCGGCCAGATCATTGTTTTTGACGGCCTGTGCAGCTTTCAAAAAATCATGCTTGCCGGAAGGGCGTTTATAGATATTGCGGCATACATGATCGTTTCCGCTTTGCAGGCCGACGCTGATCCAGGCAAGTCCTGCCGATTTCATCTCAGATAGTTTGCGCCCGGTAATTAATGGAGGAATGCCTCTGGCGATGAAAGGAAGGTTGATTTCTTTACTATACAAATTACAAAACCGCTCTAATTCTTCATCGGATCTCGACAGAAAACAATCATCCTGAAAATTGATGTATTTAATAAACGGGTACTGAGCTTTGGCCTTTTTTAATTCATCAATTACACCGGATAAATTTCTGAATCTTATTTTTTTTGAATCGTATATCTTTGCCAGTGCATTGTTGCAGCAGTATGTGCAGGAGAAAGGACAACCTCTTGACGTCATAATCGAATATGTTGTTCCCGAATAACGTGCGTACTTTCTGAAACTTTTCGCGTCCAGAGCGTTTATGCGTCCATTGTGCAGTACATAACTGTTTTTTGGTATATGTTCACAAACCGAAAGTGCAGACAGATCGTTTATAAGAGGATAAAGAGGATTTTGAACAACATGGCCGTTTCTTCGAAAAGCGAGGCTACCGAGAGTTTCAGGACTGACCCCATTGGCAATTGCGTTGGCCAAATCCACAATTAAACTTTCCCCTTCACCAATGCAAATAAAGTCCGCATAGTTCATGCAGGTTTCCGGTGCTATTGTCGGATGGATGCCTCCCCAGATGATCGGCAGTGATGGATAATGTAACTTTAAATTATTCGTAAGCCATCTGGCGCGTTCATATTCGACGGACATCAGGCTTATGCCTATGAACAGTGGTGAGAGTTTATCTACAAAATTATAAATGGTATTCGAGATTGCGGTACCGGGAAACTTTGGCATAAAAAGTATATGTGAGGAAAAACCATGCTTAAGCAGCTGATAGTGAAGGCTTTTCAGGCCTATAACATCCAAGTCCTCCTGTAGTGAAATCAGTAAAACTTCTCTGGTCATTTTCGGCAAGCCTTTACTATAAATTTATTATAGAATTGTTTAAATCAATGTCTTGTTAAAATCAAATATTTATTATTAAATGATTTTTGGTCGATATTACCGTATTGCGCTGAGAATGTTGGTTTGTTCGGGCACGGGCAGGTCTTTCGGGCGCAGCCGGAAATACCGCGTTTCAGCATCCGCAGGAGCTAGAAACTCCACTTGGGAAAATCCCGCGCTACGCAGTTTTGCTTCGATTTCACCCGGTTCAAAATGACTCAGCCACGGTTCGCCAAGATTCGCAACGCTCTGGGCGATTATTGAAGTAGAGTTGCCCGGCGGTCGAACGAATGTTAGAACAATTTCGCTTCCTTCGGGAAACATAGCGACAGAGTTAATCACGGCGTTGATTGCTTCTTCTTTCAGAGGTGCGAGGCGTATTGGGAAACATATTCCCACATATGACCAATGGTGTTCTTAAGGTTTCCTTCAGCAGGCGGGAAGCGCAACAGTGACACCAGTTCCGGATAAATGTCGTTTATTCCTTTACCGGTTTTTCTCGATGCTACCCAGCCGCCGATATATTTATATTCGGCATCATCTCTGGCCATCACGGAGTATTGATGTTGTGCCCATAACTGCTGTACGTTTTTAGGCAGAGGTATTCTTCCATGCTCAATACTTTTGTATTTTTTCGCAAGACTGGCCTTCCTGTCATTTCCGGTGAAACCCACATGACGGCATCCGTCACAAAGGAGCATCAAAATCCCCCCTCACCCCCCTTTAGAAAGCTAACCCTTCCCCATAAGTTGGGTATGTCATGGGGGTGGTGGGTCCGGGGT
>MAEO01000036.1 GCA_001683985.1 Smithella sp. M82 | reverse complement strand
CTGAACTGGGTGAGAAAATATTCTTTCATGGATATGGAATAGGAATATCCCTGACCCGGCGGTACAGTGTTGAAGGGGTTACTTGCCGGAGAAAGCAGGAAAAACAACAGAATAAAGATTGCCGGCATGATCAGGGAAAGGATAAAGCTGTTGTTTTTTCTTTCCGGTTCCCGGGGGGAAGTCCTGAGAAAACAGTAATCGTATAAAAGAACGGCAAAAGGCAAGGTAAAAACAATCTCCTTGGTGAGCATACCCAGAATCCCGGAGATAAGCGAGCCGCCGAATAGAAAACTGATTATAGTTTTGTTGTCCTGCCGGAGTTTCCCCAGAACGAAGAGAATTAATGACAAAAGATAAAACAACGTGGCCAGCGAGGCAAAACGCTGGGCGATATAGGTTACCGATTGTGTGGCCAGCGGATGAGTTACAAAAAGCAAACCGGTCAGGAAAGCAATTATATTTTTATGTCTGCTGATTTCCGCGTTCTTCATGACCGGAGAGGAAAAGGTCAGCAAGATTAACCGCCAGATGAGCAGCGCATTGGTCAGATGGATGATCAGATTAATCAGATGATATCCCCGGACATCGAGGCCGTGCAAATAATAGTTAAGAGCAAATGTCAAATTACCTAGGGGACGGGAGGGAAAAAGCAAAAGCCAGTCGCCGATGCCCGGTGAAACTATCTTTTCGATCTTTTCGAAAAATTTAGCGTCGTCGAAATGAAGAGAACAATCAAAGGAATTGGAATAGGCAATGATGCCCGCAATGAATATGACAAAAATAAA
>MAEO01000035.1 GCA_001683985.1 Smithella sp. M82 | reverse complement strand
CCCTCATCGGTTTCCTGGGCAATGAACACTTCACGGTAACCCTGTTCTGCATGCCATCAGGCTACCTCGCGTTTTACGGTAGAATAACTCAGCAGGTAGCCGGATGCAAGGAGATACTGCCAGATGAGTTTGGCATTGCACCGCTGCTTCTTTGGTTTCTTGCGATTTTTTTCAAGGATACGATGGATCATTCCTCGGATTTCCGGCGTGACGACGCGACTGGGTTGGTGGATCTCCCGGTCACGGGGTACGATCTCTTCTATCACGCCTTCCCGGGCAGCCTGAGCGCGGAGAACATACTTCCGGACGGTGTTATGCGCGATACCCATTTCACGGGCTGTCCTGCGATACGAGCCCGTTCGCTCATAGGATTCAAGTAGTTTTTTGACGGTTGCCATGGAATACACCTCTCCGTTACCTCCTCACGCGGGTTGCATGAGGAGGATGTTGGTTGGGGGTGGGCAAAAACGAATGAGCTTTTCTTTATACGCCCTGGTCAAAATCGAATGAGCGAATACAATTGCAGTCTCTGGTCGTTTTATCTTGCAGGGGGTGAAGGGGGCGGAGCAGGAAGACCCCGGTCTTCAGACCGGAGATGAAAGCGGAGCCGCCCTTCTGATATAGATCCGGAGATTACAGAAAACTCTATCTTATTATAACGCTTAATATTACTT
>MAEO01000034.1 GCA_001683985.1 Smithella sp. M82 | reverse complement strand
TATGAAACCCACATGACGGTCTCCGTCACAAAGGAGGATGAAAATGGTCAAGTTCCTATAGACTTCACCGCAGGAATGACTTACCATATTCTCAATTACTCTATAAGGAGGATGGAGATATGGATAACGAGATCGTTATCGACAAGGGATGCGGTCTGGATGTTCACAAAGAAACGGTTGTTGCCTGTGTGATGGGCAGCGGGATCAAGAAGGAGATCCGCACTTTCGGCACCAGGACCAATGATTTATTGCGGCTGAAGACATGGTTGTCCGGACTGGGAATTACGCACATTGCGATGGAGAGTACGGGGTCGTATTGGAAGCCGGTGTTCAATGTTCTTGAAGATGGTTTTACGTTGATATTGGCGAACGCACGGCATATCAAAAACGTACCGGGTCGGAAGACGGATGTGAAGGACAGCGAATGGATATGCCGATTATTGCGGAGCGGGTTACTGTCAGCGAGCTTCGTACCGCCGCAGGGTATTCGTGAGTTGCGAGATTTAACTCGGTATCGCCGGAAGCTGACGCAGTCGTTGTCAGCGGAGAAAAACCGCATTCAGAAAGTGTTAGAGGATGCGAATGTCAAGATATCATCGGTGTTGTCCGACACGTTCGGTGTAAGCGGCAGCCAGATGATAGAGGCTGTCATGGAGGGCAAACTCAGCGAGGCGGAGATTGCGGATTTAGCCAAAGGTAAGCTAAAGAGCAAGAAAGCGGAGATTCGCGAGGCCCTCGTGGGTTATTTCCAAGATCATCATCGTTTTATGATCAGGACTTCATTAGAACATATCAAATACCTGGAGAAGCTCATTTCCGATCTGGATCAGGAAACGAAGAAGAAGTTGGCACAATATCAAAAGGAATACGAGTTGTTGCAGACAATCCCCGGCGTAAAGGAGCAGGGTGCGGCCGCGATCATTTCCGAGATTGGTACGGATATGGATGTCTTCCCGTCCGAAGAGCATCTGTCTGCCTGGGCGGGGATGAGCCCCGGCAATAACGAGAGCGGCGGTAAAAAAAAAGTGGAAAGACGCCGCACGGCAATAAGAATTTGAGGGCGATATTGACCCAGTGTGCCTGGGCGGCGTCAAGGACGAAGAACACATATCCCCATGCGAAGTATCACAGCCTCGTAGGCAGGCGGGGAAAGAAGCGGGCGTTAATCGCCATTGGTCACAAGATATTGGTCATGGCCTATCACATTATAAAAAACGGAGTGCCCTATAAAGAACTGGGCAAGGATTATTTGCTTCACCGAAGGGAAGACAGGATTGTTAAGAGTCACGTGAAACGGTTGCAGGCTCTCGGGTATGAGGTGGAACTGAAGAAGGCTGCCTGATCATTGGGTGGCCCGGCAAAACATGGTTCTCACAAGACAAAGATCGATTTTTACTGGTGGTTATAACCCCGAATATGAAACTGATCTGGCCGGATTTAAGAACAAAGCAATGTTGCCATGAGCACGCGAGTGAAATTTTTACAATCTATCCGGCTTCCTGGGGAACCATGAGTGCAGTTTTTACCATATATAATTAAATCAATATATTAGAGGTGCATTTTCGAGTGAAA
>MAEO01000033.1 GCA_001683985.1 Smithella sp. M82 | reverse complement strand
ATTTGATGAGGATAGTTTTTAAATAACAATATAAACAATAACTTAGATGTGTATTTTCAGAGGAAACGATCTTTAAGCCGTAAAATAATTCTGGCTGTTTGTCAGATAACATATAGTAAAAGAGACAGTCAAATTCAGAATGGTATTTTTCTTTACAACAGGGAATAATCTTGTTAATTAACTACGTCTTAAAAAGCGAATTTATGCTTTTAAAAAAATTTATTACCCATCTGCTGTAAACGGCCTTGTAAAAAGTTCCAAGGGCAAGGCACACAAATATTGAGCAATGAGGCGTGTTTTAATATGCCGCATATAGCCTCTTCGGCAAAGTACAGTGAAAGCAGCACATGGTTTTTTACGAGGTCAATAATGTCTTCAGAAAGAAAATCAATTCTTTGTCCCAATTGCCGAAAATTAATCAGCGTTGACGAACCTGAGTGTCCCTACTGCGGACTTAAACGTCCGGGTCTGCATAATACGGCCGGCGCTCTCCGAAAGATTTTTTTCGGAACAAATCCTGTCATGGCAATTATTTACATTAATATCGCCTATTATGTTCTATCCTTATTTTTAGGAGGATTTTCTAACGCAGGTTCATTTAATTTTCTTTCACCTTCGAATCAGAGTCTTTTTTTGCTTGGAGCAAGCGGTACAATACCTGTTTTAGGAGCTCACCGTTTCTGGACTTTAATTTCCGCTTCATTTCTACACGGCGGAATAATGCATATCCTCTTCAATATGATGGCGCTTTATCAATTGGGTCCTTTTGTATTGAGGGAATTCGGCTTTCATCGTTTTATTAATCTATATATAATAACCGGAGCCTGTGGTTTTGCGGCTTCTGTTTTCTTCGGCGTTCCCTTTACCATCGGAGCTTCTGCCGGCATCTGCGGATTAATCGGAGCTATCATTTACTACGGTAAAAGTCGCGGCGGTTCTTACGGAGAAGCCATATATAAACAGGCCATGGGTTGGGTTATCGGGTTAATTTTTTTCGGATTAATATTCCCCGGCATAAACAATTGGGCACACGGCGGCGGACTGTTATCCGGCATAGCTCTGTCTTTCCTGATGGGCTATAATGATAACAAACCGGAAAGCGCATGGAGCAAAATTTTAGCATTCGCCTGCATCCTGCTTACTGCGGCAATCTTAGTCTGGGCAGCCATTTCTTCGCTGATGACCGGCACAGGAATTTTAACATTATAAAATTATACAAGAATATATTTAGGAGCATTTTTTGAATGTCTGATCAATTAACTTTTCCTCAGCCAACAATGAAAGCCGGTGATGAACTATACGGATTCCAAGTCTTGCGTGTGAAAACATTTCCCGAAATAAGAGTTACCGCCTACGAAATAGAACACAAAAAAACAGGCGCTAAAGTCTTGCACTTACACTCATTCGATCGTGAAAATTTATACGCAATCGGGTTTCGTACTCCACCCACAGACTCAACGGGGTTGCCTCATATTCTGGAACACTCAGTATTGGCCGGCTCAGAAAAATATCCGCTTAAAGACGTTTTTAAAGAATTGATGCGCTCGACACTGCAAACATTTATCAATGCTTTCACCTATCCGGATAAAACAGTTTATCCTGTCGCCAGTCAGATAAAGGCTGATTTTTTCAATCTGGCACGCGTTTACACCGATCTAGCGCTGCATCCGCGACTGCTTAGAGAAACTTTTCTTCAGGAAGGTCACCATCTTGAACTTTCAGCGCCGGATGATCTATCCGGCGATTTGATTATTTCCGGTATAGTCTACAATGAAATGAAAGGGGCATACTCATCTCCTGATTCACTGATGTATAAAACAATACAGGAAAATCTCTATCCCGACAGCGTTTACGCCTTTGATTCAGGCGGCGATCCCGACGTTATTCCCACGCTTACGTATGAACAGTTTTGTGAATTTCATCGCGTATATTACTCACCGACCAATGCGCGGTTTTTTATTTACGGCGATATACCCACCGGAGATCATCTTGCCTTCCTTTCCGAAATGCTCGCTGATTTCAACCGGGCAGAAGTAGATTCTTCTATCAAAAGCCAGAAACGTCTTACAGAACAACGTATTATCCGAAGCGCTTATCCAATAGGCAAAGGTGATCCTGTCGAACATAAGACGATGGTAAATATGGCCTGGATGATGTCCGAAAACACCGATCATGAAACTTCGCTTATTCTGGAAATCATAGCCGCTCTTCTTGTAGGCAGCGCAGCCAGCCCCTTGCGCAAAGCATTGATTGATTCCGGTCTGGGCGAAGACCTTACCCCGATAAGCGGTATTGAAGCTGATTTGAAGCAATTAATGTTTTGCGTCGGTTTAAGAAACACGCAAAGTGCGGATGCGCAAAAAACAGAAAAACTGATTTTTGAAACGATAAAAACTATCGTGGACAATGGCTATGATAGGGAGCTGATAGAAGGTATTTTGCATCAGGTAGAATTTCACGGTAAAGAAATAATTCGCGGTTCTTATCCTTATGGCATTATCTTAATGGGTAATGTGTTCCAGACATGGCTCTATGACGGTGATCCGTTAATCGGACTGGATTTCCCCAAAGCAATCGAAGATATCCGTCAGCGTTGGACAGAAGATCCCCAAATATTCCAAAAAATGACCAAGAAATGGTTGCTGGATAATCCTCATCGTATTTTGGCCATTATGGAACCGGATCCCAATTTCAACGGGAAGAAAGAAAAAGCTCACCAGGAAAAGATGGCCAAATTGAAAACATCGTTGACCAAAAGCAAGTTGATGGAAATAAACGCGCAAGCTAAAGAGTTGAAAAAATTTCAGTCTGAGCCTGATTCACCGCAAGCCGCCGCAACTATACCAAAGTTAAAGATTGAAGACATTACACAATCAATCGAATCCATACCCACTCAGAATTCTCTAATCCAAAACGTTCCCGTCTTGGAACATGATCTCTTCACCAACGGTATTGCATACATTGATTTAGCCTTTGACGTATCGAATGTGCCGGAAGAACTTCAGCCTTATCTTCCGCTCATGGGTAAAATTATCACCGGAATGGGCGCCGCCGGTTTTACTTATGAGGAGATGGCCAAGCGCATTGCCTTGAAAATGGGCGGTTTCGGCTATGATCTGGCAACCGGCTTTTCTGCGGATGCCGGCACGACCTGGCAAAAGATGGGTTTCACATTTAGCGCGCTTTACCGCAATTTACCGGACGCAATAAATATTGTGAGTGATGTTATAAGCTCAGGCGATTTAAACGATTACGGCCGCATGCGTGATTTAATCTCAGAGAGAAAAAATAATCTGCAATCGGCAATTGTTCCTTCGGGTCACATTTTTGCTAAAATGGCGGCAGGTGCCGCGCTTAGCCTGCCGGCTTACCGGAATGAACAATGGCATGGCCGCACACAGTTTAAATTTGTGCAAAAAGCAGCGCTGAACTTCGAATCGGCAAAACAGGATTTGCGCGAAAGACTGAAAGAATTACGAAAAATTTTATTTAACAAGAAAAACCTTACTATAAACATAACTGCCGAAGCTAAAGGATTGAAGATTGCAGAAGAAAATATTTTACAACTTCTGGACAAGCTGCCGGCTTCGGCAACGGCAAAGACAGAAACAAAACCGATTTTATCACCTGTGCTTGCCGGCATTTCCATACCGGCACAGGTATCTTATGTCGCTTATGTTTTACGGGCTCCTGCCTACATTGATCCGGCTTCTGCGCTATTGATGATTTCAGCCGGAGAACTATCCAACAATTATCTCTATAAACATATTCGCGTGCAGGGCGGAGCTTACGGCGGAATGTCTTCTTTGGACTCAACGCTGGGTTTGTTTTCTTTTCTTTCTTATCGTGACCCGCATATTGTGGAAACCCTGCAAACATTCAAAGATGCTCAGGTCTTCTATTCCAAAAATGAAATTTCAGCGGAGGAAATAAAAAAGGCAATCATCAGCGCCATTGGCATTCTTGATAAACCGTTAGATCCGGCGGGACGCGGACATGTCGCTTTAATACGCAGTTTTGCCGGAATCAGCGACGAAATGCGTCAGAAATTCAGAGACGATATTTTATCCGCAACGCCGCAAAAGTTAAAAAATACTTTGACGGATTATTTCTCCCTGGCGGCAAAATCGGCCGCTACGGCTGTTTATTCAGCGCCGGAAAAATTAAATGAAGCCAACACGAAACTGGAAGAAAAATTACGCATTGAAAATATTTTTGAAAACTAAAATTTATATCACGTCACAATTTTATCAAAAAAACGACATTGTTTGCGGTATGACATACCCGCCGGAAATACCGACATAAAAACCGGTATTGGGAGCGGCAAAAGCAACCTGAGAAAACAGTAAAAATAAAACAACCAATCCGAATTTTTTCATTTTATTTTCTTCTTTCGAAAAATCATTTTTAACAACTTAGAAACCGAACACTTTTCCATTTAAATGAATTTACCGGCTAATTCTACAGAAAAGGCGCACCTGCGTCAACGAGAATATACTATTGGAATACGAATTAATGAAAACATTCAAAAAAAATCCCCCTGCTTGCAAATACAAACAGGGGGAATATTCTTTTTACAAATCAGCATTTTTTAGAAATAGTAATGAACACCAAATGTGACGTATGTGCCGTCGAGATCGGTCTCGACATTAATATTATCACTATCGTCCTCAACGTTTAGGTAAGTATAACCAACATCAAAATTAAATCCAAGCTCGGGTATCTCTCGGAAGTTCCATTCAGCACCGATAAAGCCACCGACGCCCCATATGTCAAAGTCCTCGTCAAGCCCGGAAACAAGCTGATCATTGACATCGACCTGTCCATAATTACCCTTGACACCAACATAGAAACGGCTGTTAGTTTTCACGATAGGTGCATACATGGCCTTGGCTTCAAAGAGGAACACATCGCTATCCATAGATGACTGATCCACATCAACATCTACACCACCGTAGAAGAAAGTACCTTCCAGACCAAAATTATTGTTGACCCAGCCTCGTACTGAGAGAGGTTTGAATTTTACCAAATTTCGTTTTCCGGGGTCTTCCCGTCCGGCTTTTTTAAAAAACGAGGAACCGAACTGAA
>MAEO01000208.1 GCA_001683985.1 Smithella sp. M82 | reverse complement strand
AGTTCCCCTCTTCGGCAAAGAGGGGTTAGGGGAGATTTTCATGCTCCTTTGTGACGGATACCGTCATGTGGGTTTCATAATCATTTAAATTTAACCATGAAGATATACAAAGCCAGCGCAATGATCAAAAAGTTTATTTGTCATGTAATTTCTTTCATTCTTATCGGTTATTTTCCGTTTATCCACCAGTCATTTTTTTCTTTGAACCACCAAAGGGAAGAGTCTGTTTTGGTAATTCTTTCGGAAAGCTTTTTCCCGTTTTCAGTATTTAATCGCTGTATTGCATAGTTTATCCATTCTTCCGAATATTTATTTCCCAGATCGCCGCATTCTTTTAATTGCAAGATAAGGGCAATTTGATCGGCATCCCGGGCAATTAACGCTTCTTTTGTCTTTTTTTCATTGAACTCTTCGATAATCGACCTGATATCCTCCCCAAAAAAAAGTCCCTCTGTCAATTCCTTAACGGCTTTTTTCTCATCCACATTTACATATTTTTTATTTACATAGTTCATATCACCGGTTCTTGCCTCCGGTAAATCGTGAAGAATGCACATTTTTAACACCCTCAGTTCGTCAAGAGAATTATCCATTTTACAAAGAGTATACCCGACATATACTGTTCGTAAAATGTGCTCAGCCACGGATTCATTGCCGCTGCCCAGAAATTGATAACCGCTGCGCGGAGTCCTGCTGAGCATTCCGACTTCAAATAAAAAATTGGCGATATTATCCATTTTATCCCTTTTTTAAAATTTTGATCCGATTAGACATCATTTCCGATACCTTGGTAATTTGCAATTGCATTGAAGCAACACTATCAGGCCGCATTGCAATAACTTTGTCTAACTGGGCTTTCCAGTGTTCCAGCGCGGCAATTTCATTTTCCCTTATCTTTTTTTCAAAACGTTCCTGATATTCCTTTATAAACAAATCTGCTGAACCCATTTTAATCACCTTAATTACATTTCTATAAACTTTACGCATTATATCATTGGATGTTTATCTTGCAAATAAAGAATTTAAAGAATTTAAAATCATAATTTGACATTATTCATTAAATGCTATAAATCACAACCACGGTTTTTTAGTTACAAACAAAACATATAGTATATTTGCGCCGCAGAAACTGTTCTGTTTATAAACAATAAACTTAAATATAAAAAACAATGAATACAACATGTCAACTAAACCAAAACCTGAAGATATAGCCGGCGGACAAGCGCTCATCGAAGGCGTCATGATGCGTCACGGCAATAAAATCGCAGCAGCAGTAAGAAGACCGGACAAAGAAATCGTTTTTCAGCAGCGGGATTATATTCCTCTGACCAAACGCTATAAGATATTAGGGTGGATGTTTGTCAGGGGAACAATAACTTTATTTGAAATGATGATTATCGGAATCAAATGCCTGATGTTTTCGGCAGAAGTTGCTTTGTCGGAAGAAGAAAAAAAACCGGCAGGATGGGAGATGTATCTTTCGTTTGTCATCAGTTTCGCTGTTGCCATTTTTTTCTTTATCGTCGTACCTGCATTTTTTTTTACTAAAATTAAATTTATCATTTCCAATTTAATTCTCCTGAATATTTTGGAAGGTTGTGTACGACTGTGCATTTTTCTTTGTTTTCTCGGCGCCACACTTTTAATAAAAGATATGCGACGGACGTATATGTACCACGGAGCAGAACACAAAACTGTATTCGCATGGGAACAGGGTCGGGAACTGACAGTGGACAATGTCAGAGCATTTTCTACACGTCACCCCCGCTGCGGAACGAGTTTTATTCTTTTTGTTATGATTGTCTCGATATTGGTTTTTTCGCTCCTGGGCCGCCCGGATTTCATACACAGAGTAATCTACAAAATTTTACTTCTTCCCGTTGTCGCCGGCATTTCTTACGAAGCGATCCGTTTTACCGGTAAATATAACCACTCAAAATTTGTACAACTGCTTAGCTGGCCAGGATTAATGTTGCAAAAAATTACAACCAGAGAACCATCCGATGATCAAATTGAAGTAGCAATTGCGGCTATGAAAAAAGTAATTTAAAATCCATTGGTATTTCCAAAAAGCAAAATTTAATTATTACCCCTACCGGACAACTAATAAATTTTTTACTTACATCACAGAAGAAGTTGACTTTTCTTGTTAATTAGAGTAATAAAATCACAAATATGTTGATATTTTATTCTCTTAAAACAGGGGGAAGACACTAATGATTAAGCGATATGCTTTGGCCTTAATTTTGATTGCCATTTCAGTCGTCATGGTTTGTCAGCCTGCGGACGCAAAGGAAAACCAGGCGCAGACAATACCTAACGAAACCTCCGTATCCAAAAAAAACTTATACACTTACACCGTAAAAAAGGGTGATCTTCTTTCTGTTATTATCAGACATATTCCCGGCATAACTGAAAAAGACATATCTAATAACTATAAGCTTATAAAAGAACTTAACCCGCATATTCCAAATCTCAATAAACTTGAAGCCGGACAATCTCTTATTCTTCCCGGGAAACCCATTATGGAAGAAGATCTAAAAACTGAAACAAAAATAAAAACAGAAGAGAAAGATAAGGAATTAAAAGTTAAAAAAGCAATATCCCCCCGTGCCAAAAAATCTTCTTACAAAACTACTTCTAATAAGGTCAGATATTATAAAATAAAAAAGGGCGATGGTTTAATGGGAATCATTCGTCGTGAGCTTAAAGTCGCTGAAGCTGATATCCCCAAAGCGCTCAAACTAATTAAAGCATTAAATCCCCGGCTTAAAAATGTCAATAGAATTCATCCTGGTAAAGTCATCAAGTTACCCGGCAGCACAGCCTTGGCTAAAACCACTATAAAAACCAAAGCTGATGAACAACAAGTCGCAAAACTCTCCGAAATTTCAACTCAACCGGAAAAGACTGATGAAACAAAAGAAAAAAAAGTTATGCCGCCTGAAATTGGCTTCGCTGTGCTTAAGCATGTCATTACCCAAATGAACGGATCCGTCACTACTACAGGAAATTATTATCTCCCTTTCTCTAAAACAGGCCAGGTAACTATTGATTGTTCCAAAATCCCTTTAATCGAATTTGATGATAATACAATAATATTCCTTGACCTGGAAAACCGTGCTACCAACAATTTAAAGAAGATTATTAGTGATAATTGGGCAAACCACTATTTAGTAAAAACAGATAAAAATGACGATGTAATCGCCATCCTAAAAAAAGTTATTAATTCTACTAAAAGTTATTCCATGATAAAAAGTGAAAACCCTCTTATTATCGGCGCTTACCCGCCGGTGAAAGTAACCGTTGACTGGGTAATTTTCAGCGCCCTCCCCCAAAAGACAAATTCATTGAAACAGGGTTTGCGTCTTATTAATGAAAATAATTTGATGTTGCCAAAATCAATCAAAAATTATTCCCAGAAAAACGGTTTAATTATCACTGAAATTTCCCCGGAAACCGGTCTTGTCGGAAAACCTGATGAAGTTTATTCCTTGCCGCCGGTTCCGGTCTTCCCTACAACATCAGCCAGAGATTTTTCTTATGCCCTTGCTGCTACTTTAGGACTGAATGCTGAAAAAGATGTGGATATTCAAATGTTCGACACAGTAACGGACGGCTTTAATTTATCGATTAAAGCCGATGTTCTGATAAAAAATGAAAATAAAAAATATATCATCTATTCACAGAGCTTATCTCCGCAATTTGTCAATGCGCTAAAACAAGCCGGCAACGAAATTATCTTGGTCAGAGATAACGACTCTCCGGAAAATATTATGGAAAAGATTTTACGAGGTCTCGATATTCATTTTACTTCAGGGAATTTTACTTTTTCCGGAGTTGAAAAAAAACAGGCGCCATATGTACTAAATTTTAACGGCGCTAAGATTAAGACAGACAAAGATTTATACGTTATTGATTTCGATTTTGATCAAGAATTAAGAGGTTTGCTCCAAGAGGTATGGTCCGCTAACATCGCCAGATACTGATTATACCTAAAAAAGGTTACGCATAAGTGGTCACTTAGATTTTGAGTCGCATTTATTGTGTCATATAAAAAACATAATCAGAATTTGTTTCCATGTCATATTTCCTTCTTTATTGCTGCCACCTAATTATCTTTAAACTATTTTAATTTACAAAATTTCTGTAAATGGTTTTTTTATGATCAAAGCTATTTCTCTTTTTTCCGGTGGATTAGACAGCATTCTGGCCGTCGAGTTAATACGCAGACAGAAAATAGATGTTCTTGGCCTGACTTTCACAACCCCTTTTTTTAACGATAAAAAAGCACAATATGCCGCAAAGTTATTAAATTTACCTTTGATTGTTGAAGACATCACAAAACCGCATCTTAAAATGCTCAAATCTCCGCGCTACGGTTATGGTAAAAATATGAATCCCTGCATTGATTGCCATACGCTCATGCTTCAAATTGCCGGGGAAAGAATGAAAAATGAAGGTTTTGATTTTATCATTACCGGAGAAGTTCTCGGTCAACGGCCGATGTCACAGAACAAACAATCTCTTCATATTATTGCTAAAAATTCCGGCTGTGCCGATTACATTTTACGTCCGCTGAGCGCCGGGCTGCTTGACCCGATAAAAGCGGAAAGAGACAAAATAATAGATCGATCGCAATTACTCTCTATTTGGGGACGTGGCCGCAAATTTCAAATAAAATTAGCTGCCGATCTCGGCATAACAAATTATTCACCGCCTGCCGGAGGCTGCCTGCTTACTGATCCCATGTATACACGTCGTCTTCATGATTTATTTTCTCATCAGGAAGATCATGAAATTCGCGATCTGAACTTGTTAAAATACGGACGTCATTTCAGAGCGGATAATCAAGGTAAAATCATCGTCGGACGTAACAATACCGATAATGAAAAAATACGTGAATTTTCAACCGATGAAGATATTGCATTGTTTATGGCTGATTTTCCTGGCCCCTACGTCTTAATACCTTACGGGAATATGGCTCTTCTTCCCCTTGCTGCCTCGCTCTGTGTTCGTTACAGCGATGCTCCTTCCGACTGTGAAGCAAACGTAATTCATCAGCATAAGAATTCATCAAATATAATAAAAGCCAAAGCAGCGGCAAAAGAAGTTTGCGAAAAACTGGTTATATAGAAAAAAGAAGCTTAGAAGATTGGACGGTTTAGCGGAACCGTTTATTTTATTAAATGTTCCGGGCGTAAAAGATCATTGACTGTTTTCACCGGATTGAAAACTATTATTGGTAGTTCCACAAAGACGGTATTCCAGTAAGCCATACCGCCGTTCCAAAGACCTGGCAGCTCTAAAGCTTTAAAAGAGCGTCCTTTTTCATTTTTAGCAGTAATCAAATAAGCATCTTCATTAACGTATTTATCCAGATCGAACTTCTTGCCTTTGTAATTTTTCGTACAACAGACCATATCCACCGGATTAAAATATTTTGCGGCAGACCATATGGCCATCTGCTTACGGTCATTTTTATTCACATGTCCGCTTTCAACAATCTGCAAAGTTTTACTTCCATCACGCTCCTCGACCCAAAACGGAGCTCCGCCTGGTTCGCCTTCGTTCTTAACAACAGCGCATACACGTAATGGCCGGTTCAACAAAGATGATATTATTTTCTTTTGCCTTTTCAATGTTTTCCCTGAAAAATTGCCGGGGAATACTTTATTGAGCTTTTGTGAACAATATTTTTTGATTTCATTAATTTGTTCTGCACCAATTTTCTCATCTTCGAGCCTGCGCAAAACAGCAAATATTTCCTGTTGAAGCTGCAGTGCCAATCCCCCCAGCATTTTTTTATAGGAAAGAATCTTTTTCAATAATTTTTCCGGCACAATATTATCAATATTTTTTATGAAGATGAAATCGGCATCAAGATTCTGTAAATTCTTCAGCAATGCCCCATGTCCGCCTGGTCGAAAAATCAGATTACCCTCAGCATCACGCAACATAAGATTATTTTCATCAACTGCCGGCATACTAGTTGATGGCAACTGCACCGAAGTCGACACTCTATATTTTACCCGACAAAGTCTTTCGTATGCGGGCTTTACGTCTTTTATTTTTTTAGATATATCTTCTTTATGTTCCGGAGGTATCGTAAAATGCAAATAACATATATCATTTATACTGCGAACATATTGAGCAGCTTCGAAAAAATGTTCTTCCAAAGCTGTGCGAACATATGCGCTGTCATATTGATGAAAAGGAATCAAGGCTTTGGGCAGTCCTCCCCAATTCAGACCATTCTTATTCAAAATATAATCCAGTAAAGCCCTGATATTTTTTTGTTCAATTAATTTCGAAGCACGGTTATTCTTCTTGATAAGATAGTAAAAAGGAAACTTATGCAAATCGCGCAAAAATGCTTTATTTAACGTGGAAGAGGTAAATTCACCGGCCTTCAGAGCGAAGAACCATTCGGCAAACATTCGACTGGCAGCGCCGGATGCCGGAACAAATTTAACCAATTTAAATTTTCCCGCTTCCTTTTCGAAAATTCTGATTAATTTACTTTCTGCGGCCTTATTAACCGATAATATTCCGTCATTAATTGTGCACGGACGATTTAACTTCAGGAAATTGGAACCGCGGCGATACATCGCCAATTGCTTTTCCACATCATCTGCAGTCAAGCCGATCTTTTTGATTTGCCTAAGATCTTTTTCTGAAAATGATATTTTTTTTCTCATTGGCATAAATAAATATGTTTTTTATATAACACCAGTACAAATCATTGACAAGAAGAAACTCGAAAGATTCTTGCATTCTTTTCCGAAAGCTTATGCTGTAGCAGAAGAATTGTAGCAGAAGAATTTGACAAAATCCCCTCTCTGCGAGTAAACTTTACCCTCAAGTATGAGCAAGATTGCAAATTTGACCTTTTGGTTTTACTTTCTTTTACATGCAAAATGCATTAACTTTACATGCGCCGGAGTATAAACAACATCAAAATAATATGGAAGTGACCATCATGACTTATCTTCAGAAAGCATATAAAGCGATTTTTATTTCCTCGATAATAGTTTTCAGCGCCATTACTTCGGAGGCACAAGCAGGATGGAATCAGCCGGCGGGACAATTCCTTATCAATGCAATTAGAATCAGCGGGTATCTGTTTTTCTGCGGTGAGCCGGTACCACTGAACATCCCCGATGTAAAAGAAAGACTGGAAAAAGAATTGCTCGTATCTCTTGATAACAGCGATAATGTTATTTTATGGATTAAACGCGCCAACCGTTATTTCCCGTATATTGAAAAAGTTTTAAAAAACAACTCCCTGCCCGATGATCTTAAATACATTGTAATTGCCGAAAGTTCCTTGAGGCCACTCGCCACGTCACACAAAGGAGCTGTAGGTTTTTGGCAATTCATCGAAAATACCGGCAGCAAATACGGAATGAAAATCAATGACGACATTGATGAACGTCGCAATTTTTTTATAGCCACTGATGCGGCGGTAAAATATCTTAAAGATCTTTATAATATTTTCGGTTCATGGACACTGGCTGCGGCAGCCTACAACATGGGAGAAGAAGGCCTGAAGACAGAAATACTTTTACAAAAAATAAACGATTATTACCGGCTTTACCTGAATCAGGAAACTCAGAGATACGTCTTTAAAATTTTAGCGGCCAAAATCATTTTGTCTGATCCTGGAAAATACGGATATTCTTTGAGTGAAGAAGATATGTACAAGCCGCTGCAATTTGATAATGTAGAAATAAGCACAAATCAGCCGGTGCCGCTATATATAATTGCTCAGGCAGCAAATACTTATTTTAAAGTAATAAAGGACTTAAATCCTCATATAAAGAGCTATTATCTGGCCACCGGCAAATACAATCTCTCTGTGCCGAAGGGCGCCGCCCCCGGATTTTCCGAAAGATATGAAAATCTCCTGAAGCAGTGGTATGAAGAAAAAGCAAAATCCGTATACACTGTCAAAAAAGGAGAAAATCTTTCCTCAATCGCCAAACGTTTTAATGTATCGGTTAAAGCGTTAATAATTTGGAATAATATCACTAATGCCGAAAACATTTCGCCCGGCAAAAAGCTTTTTATCTTCTCCGAGGCAATCTCAAAGAAGGAAAATGGCAGTAACAATAAAACCGAGGAAGAAAAGACCAATTGGCAAATTCCATAAGATTGATTAAAAATCCAAGGACACTTTTAATAATTTCAAGATGCGCGACGTACAAAAACAGTCACTGTTTGCCATATTTCTTGACAAATATTTCTTTCTGACTTAATTGCTACGACACGGATATAATACTCATAGTATGCTCCGTAAAACAATAAGGCGATAATAAAAATGAATATTGTCGATAAAATAAACAAACTAAAAAAAGAAAAAAACGCTGTAATTCTGGCGCATAATTATCAGCTTCCGGAAATTCAAGATATTGCTGATTTTGTAGGAGATTCATTGGGATTAAGCATCGAAGCATCGCATACTGATGCCGCAATGATAGTATTTTGCGGTGTTCGCTTTATGGCGGAAACCGCGAAAATATTATCCCCTCAAAAAATTGTATTACTTCCTGATAAAAATGCCGGCTGTCCGATGGCCGATATGATTGATGCCGAAAGTTTAAAATCTCTTCAGGCAAAGCATCCTGATGCCATAACTGTCTGCTATGTAAATACTTCGGCGGAGGTAAAAGCCCATTGCGATTATAGTTGCACTTCTGCCAATGCTGTAAAAATCGTGCAACATATTTTGTTAAATCATAAAAACAAGGAAATTATTTTCATTCCCGACAAATATCTGGCACAATATGTTTCAGCACAAGTGAAGCGTGACTTCATTTTCTGGGAAGGATACTGTCCGACTCACGCTAGAATTTTACCGGACAATATTTTACAAGCAAAGAAAATGTATCCGAAGGCCAAGATTATTGTTCATCCGGAGTGTAGGCCGACTGTGACGTCACTAGCCGATGTTGTTGCCTCCACTGAAGGAATGAGCAAATATATTAAAAAGTCTCCGGAGACGGAATTCATTATCGGCACGGAGATCGGTATAATTCACAGAATAAAAAAAGAAAATCCTGAGAAATACTTTTATCCGGCAACAGAAAAGGCTGTTTGCCCGAATATGAAACGAATCACTCTGGAAAAAGTTTTATGGTCACTTGAAGACTCAACTCATGAAATTACAGTACCACCCGATATTATAAAGAAAGCGCATCTTTCCATAGAAAGAATGTTGCAGATAGTATAAATTAAATTGTGCAGGTGTAAAGAAATAAAGGAATTTATAAAGTAAAAATAAAATAGAATAACAACTGAATATTATTTCATCGCAGCTTTTAGCTGCGGGATCCCCATCATAGGCGGCACGAATATCTTTGGCCAGAAGTTTTCTCAGTTCAGGCAGATCTTGTAGAAATTCTATGGTTATCTTTTGACCAAGTTCCTCGCATTTTACGCAGGGCTTATTATGACGAATACGGTGACCGTCATGTGGGTTTCACCTTTTTTATAAAAATCTTATCACTTACTCACGCAAGAAAACCGCGAAGCATTCCAGAATGGTGACATGCCTCTTAACCTTTCAATAATCCCGGGCATTTTCTCAATTACAAAATCAATCTCTTTTTCAGTATTGTAAATGCTTAAGCTAAATCTAATTGATCCGTGAGCCATAGTAAAAGGAACTCCCATTGCCCGCAAAACATGAGAAGGTTGCAATGATCCCGACGTACATGCGGAGCCTGATGACGCGCATATTCCCAGTTCATTCATCAGCAAGAGAATGGCTTCGCCTTCGACATATTCGAAACTGATATTCGTTGTATTGGGCAAACGGTTAGCGGTATCGCCGTTGACTCGGCTTTGGGGAATCCTTGCCAGAAGCTCTTTTTCCAACTTATCCCGCAGGCGTTTCACTTCCGTATTTTCTTTCTGCATATTTTTTCCCGCAAGTTCGCAAGCCATTCCCATGCCTATAATACCGGGAGTATTTTCAGTGCCGCCACGACGTCCTTTCTCCTGATGTCCTCCGATAAGAAAAGGTGAATATTTTGTGCCACGACGCACATAGAGAATACCAATTCCTTTGGGTGCATGCAGCTTGTGACCCGATATGGAGAGCATATCAATGACATTGTTTTTCATGTTGACGGGAATTTTACCCACACTTTGCACGGCATCCGTGTGAAACAAAATTCCCCTTTCACGCGTCATTTGAGCTGCTTTTTCTACCGGGAAAATTACTCCGGTTTCATTGTTTCCCCACATCAAACTAACTATAGCAATATCAGGTGTCAGATTTTTTTCCAGATTGTCCAGATCCAGTAATCCATTTTTATCTACAGGCAGTTCGGTTATTCGATAGCCCTGCGTCGCCAATTGAGCGCATAATGCATGAATTGCGGGATGTTCCACGCGACTGGTTATGATATGTTTTTTGTCCGGATGAATCGTCAACGCCGACCGGATGGCGGTATTATCACTTTCCGTACCGCAACTGGTAAAAATAATTTCTTCCGGCATTGCCCCCAAAAGCGTCGCAACCTGCTCGCGCGCTGTGCGAATTTTCCGACCAACCTGACCGCCAAAACTGTGCATACTGGAAGGGTTACCGTAAAATTCACGAAAATAAGGCAACATGGCGTCCAGCACTTCTTCCGACACTTGAGTTGTAGCATTATTATCCAGGTAAATTACACTCATTTGGCAACCTCCTCAACCTCTATCTCAGGTGAAACAAACTCTTTAAGCCGATCCTCCACAAAATGTTTCAGCGTTATATTGGAAGCTTTACAGGTAGAACAGGCTCCCCGGGTAGCCACAATTACCCTGTTGCCGATGATGTCAATTATTTCTATGTCACCGCCGTCATGCTTGAGAGATGGTCTTATTTCCCGTTCAATAGTTTCTTCAATCAGACGAATTTTTTGAATATTGGTAAGTTTCGGTTTGGTCTCAGTTTTCGGTTCACTCCGCACCTTTTCGATAATCTGAGCGATGGCATCATGACACGAACCGCAACCGCCGCCGGCTTTGGTGTAATTGGTTACATCCTCCACCGTGGCAAGATTATTTTCGCGTACCGCCCTCTCGATTTCCTTATCGGTAACACCGAAACATTCACAAATAATTTTTGCGCCTTCTTCCAAAGGCGGAGCGCCTCTATAATTTTCTATTGCCTTTTCCAGAGCTTGCTTCCCCATGACAGAACAGTGCATTTTCTCGTCCGGAAGCCCCCCCAGATAACCGGCTATATCCTGATTGGTAACTTTCAGCGCTTCATCCAATGTCATTCCTTTGATCATTTCCGTAAGAGCCGATGATGAAGCTATGGCGCTGGCACAGCCAAACGTCTTGAATTTAGCTTCTTTTATCCTTTTATTTTCATCCAGCTTAAATGTCAGTTTTAACGCATCACCACAGGCAAGCGACCCCACTTCCGCCACGCCATCCGGATTTTCGATTTCACCGACATTGCGAGGATTAAGAAAGTGCTCTTTCACTTTATCCGTATATTCCCACATAAAAGGCTCCTTTTATTTTAACTAAATCGTTCTTGCTGAAATAACTAAGATTTTTTCTCTTTTAATACAAGTTGTTTTTAATAATATAAAGCAGTATATCCTGTCAATAAAAAAGCCCTCTTTTAAAATCATCTTTACGTTTCGCTTAGCAGCTTCATTGGCCAAGGCATTCGACGACGATCCAATTATAAACTGGCTTGATACACGCCACACCCGCACCTATCTTTCCTATAGATGGAGCATTCCGTGACAATATGTCACGAGTTACTGCTTTATAAATTATTTCCTCATCTACAATAGTAGAAATTCAATCTGTCTGTCAGACGCAGGGGGGCGGATGCCCCCCAAACCAATATCTACAATAGTAGAAATTCAATCTGTCTGTCAGACGCAGGGGGGCGGATGCCCCCCCAAACCAAAATCTACAATAGTAGAAATTCAATCTGTCTGTCAGACCTCCCCTACAACTGGTTGAGAATCCGGACATCTACAATAGTAGAAATTCAATCTGTCTGTCAGACTATGAAAAAATGAAAGCATTAGCATTATCTACAATAGTAGAAATTCAATCTGTCTGTCAGACAAAAATGATTACAGCAGGCGAGGCGATATCTACAATAGTAGAAATTCAATCTGTCTGTCAGACCATCAAAGATATGTTTAACTTCCAAGGATCTACAATAGTAGAAATTCAATCTGTCTGTCAGACACAGGGGGGCGGATGCCCCCCAAACCAAAATTTACAATAGTAGAAATTCAATCTGTCTGTCAGACGAGAAAAAGTCTCGCATTGCATCACTCGAATCTACAATAGTAGAAATTCAATCTGTCTGTCAGACGAGCAGGCCGTTCCGGACCACAAATCATCTACAATAGTAGAAATTCAATCTGTCTGTCAGACAAATGAATAAAGAAAATGTAGCAAGGATCTACAATAGTAGAAATTCAATCTGTCTGTCAGACGCTGATGATGGCAGTATTTATCCAATGATCTACAATAGTAGAAATTCAATCTGTCTGTCAGACAAAGCGGCCTGTGTCGGGGCTGTATCATATCTACAATAGTAGAAATTCAATCTGTCTGTCAGACAGGCATACCGGAATATCTGCGCGAATATCTACAATAGTAGAAATTCAATCTGTCTGTCAGACACTATCTGTATTAGTCAGAGCAAAAGAATCTACAATAGTAGAAATTCAATCTGTCTGTCAGACTTCCGCGATATAAACCGATTCACGCTATCTACAATAGTAGAAATTCAATCTGTCTGTCAGACTATTGGGATAATCATTAAAGTTTATTGATCTACAATAGTAGAAATTCAATCTGTCTGTCAGACAAAAATGGAATGTAATATTTTTCTAATCTACAATAGTAGAAATTCAATCTGTCTGTCAGACTTCATTAACTGGACAGGTTTTGTTAAAATCTACAATAGTAGAAATTCAATCTGTCTGTCAGACCAATTTCCACTCTGGACGATATTGATTAATCTACAATAGTAGAAATTCAATCTGTCTGTCAGACATTGATAGAACTACAAAGTCAACTAAATCTACAATAGTAGAAATTCAATCTGTCTGTCAGACAATAATTTCCAACCAGTTTTGTCGCGATCTACAATAGTAGAAATTCAATCTGTCTGTCAGACTTGAATCGTATAGGGATGTTTTGTATATCTACAATAGTAGAAATTCAATCTGTCTGTCAGACCAAGAATTATTGCTGAGTCAAGCAGTATCTACAATAGTAGAAATTCAATCTGTCTGTCAGACAGATAACAACTTATAGCATCTGGCTATGTAGTTGTTTAATAAGCACAATTCTATTTCACGCTTAAGCCTAAGTTGCTGAAATACCATAAAATCAGCCATATTTTGACATTAAGACCCCGGTTTGCAAATAAACCAGCGGCTACATTATTATCAAGTCCTCATCGCTATTTTTAGCATAACCGAATTTTATTATTTCACAAGTTTTACTTAAAATGAATATTATGACACTGTCCGTCTGTTCAAACTTACCGCTATAATATTCTTCTATTTCGGTTGTAATATTTTCAATAATTCTATCGCTATTTTTAATCTCAAAAACCGAATATTGCAAGCGGTTTCCATATTTGCTTAAATATTTTGCAAAGCGCGTTCGCAATTTATCGTTGCTGATATCATACGACACTAAAAGCATACAGCTACGCCCTGTTTACAGACTCATTGATGATAAAAACAGGATAATCGTTTATTTGTTTTTGCCGTATGAATGCGCGATAGTAACTTTTAAATCGGGAAAGCAAATTTCTTGCTTCGCTCGAGCAAGCCGGAAGTTACAACACAATGCCCGACAATCCATAAAGCCAGCATGCGGTAGCAGGTTGTTTGCAGAATCACCTTTTCATCTGCATCAGTTACAATCAAATTATCGTTTTGAAATGAAAACCGCTGGCCTTCGTTTGTAAAGACGACAACTATCGTTTTCTCTTTAAAATCAGGGTAGCTTAACATGGGGAAACATCACATAGTTGCGAATAGATACATCGCTCACATTTCGATCTGTTCGGTTCAAATGCTGCACCATCAATTTTGAAACAATTAATTTCTTGAATCAGTTTTTCAAACTTTGACTGCATTTGCGCATCATTCTCAGGAAGCGGGATCGGATAGTTTTTATTATGCGTCAGATCGTGAATAACAATTTCATTGACCGTATAACCCATTTCTCTTAATGCATGACACTGCGCGTAAACCTGAAAGACATAGCCGTCATAGATTGTTTTTATCTCACGTTTTCTTTCAGTTAGTTTGCCCGCCTCACAATCAAACACGTCAACCTTTCCGCAGATGTTGTATTTTTCTGAAAATACTTCGACATCCTGCAAAACATTCTTTCTGGTACTGTAACTTTTATCTGCGATAGGCTTGTGCGCCGCCGCGCCTGCTATTTGCGGCTTTTGTTTATACAATTCATAGTTCAGCCCGCCGTATAATTGATGAAAATAAATCGAACGCGGACAAAATATAAAATCATTCAAGAATGATAAAGTTATGTAAGGTTCCATTTATTTGTGCTTTTGCAAGTCTTCAAATCCTCTTTTGGCAATATTGAAAGCGGCAACTTTGTCGGGGCCGTCTAAGCCTTCAAATCCTTTAAGGTCAGTTCTTGTATCAAAACCACAATCAGGACATAAACAAAATCCTTTTCTCTTATTATCATTATAATTTTCAAATTTACCAAGACAATTTGGACAAGAAACGCTAGTAGCAGTTTTATCAATAAAATTTATTATCCCTATTTTTGTTATTCTATCCTTTGCTTTTTCTCTCAATTGAATAATTTCACTCAATGCAGGTGGAACAAGACTGCTTTTTAAAAATTTACGAAATAATGCAATTTGTAATGGACGTGTTATGTTTCCTTCAAAAGCTTTTAAGCCTTTTTTATGACTTGCTATATCTGAAATCGTTAAATATTCCAAAACAATTAAGCTCTGGTATTTTTCAAAAAGATGATAGATAACGCCAGTCATATTTGCAGCAATGGCGGCTCTGAGGTGATTTATTTTACTCTCTTCTATCAGCTCGGATTTATCTTTATCTTTAATATAATCTTCAAGTCTATTATTTATATCTGCCAAAGTTTGTACTTCTCTATCATATTTATCATTAAAATAATAAATAGGTTCTTGGCAAAGGCAGGTTCTTTCACATGATGTACTTTCCTGAAAGAAAATTTTATTTCCATTAATCAGAAGTTTAGCGTTCGGATGTTTTTCAATGATTTGACAAATTTTCCTTCTTGCGTTTCGTTCTTTTAACGAAAGATAAGTTTTGATATCGCCATTGAGAAATATCTTATCACCTAAAACCTTTGCCGTTGTAAGATCAATGGCACAAGTGTTAACCGGTTTTTCAAATAAATCAGAAAAACACGCTTCAAAATTATCGTCATTGAATGTTTGTTTGTAATTTTCTTCGATTGCAAAATAAGAAAGATTATCTATTGCTTTTCTTTCCCTGGTTTCATTCCTCGTCTTGAAGTGATAGGGCTTAGAGAAATTATATTGGTCTTTTTTCAACTTATAAACATCAAAATATTGTAAAGATTCTTTTGACATCTTTTCTTCATTCAAATCTTTTTCAGGATTAATAATACACAGGGTGGCCAATTCTATATTTCCTACGTCTATTCCAAAAAAATATTGAGGTTGATATGATTGGAATAATTGTTTATTAAACTCATGAATCTGATCTTTTTTAGTTTGCGCATCTTTAAATGCTGTGTTCATTGTTTGTGTTGTGGCGTTTTCGGTAATGGTAAAGGAAATTGTATATTGCGGTTTTAGAAATCGGTTATTTTTATTCACATCATATAAAGAAGTTTCTTCTCCATATTTTTTCTCTCTGCTTTCTTTGCTATCACGCCAAGTGATGGTTAATTGCGGATTTATTCTGATCAAGTAATTATTACTTTGGTTGTTTTCGCTCCAAAATTCCATCCATATTTTTGTGTGTTCTTTAAGATTTGCGTCCTCTTTGATTTGCCGTTTTAAATCTAAAGAGGTAATTTCAAATATTTGAGCATCATATTCTTTTGATAATTCATTCAATAAATCTTTCTTTGTTTTAATATGCTTTACATAGCTGAACTTTTCAAGAGCTTGGCGGAATCCATCAAAATTTTCGAACTGAATATCTAAAACAGTTTTTTTTAATTGCTCCCACGGGATGCCTTTAAGCGCTGATTTGGCATATTGCGTATTTAGTACATCTTTATAGAATTGGATTAGTTTGGATTCATCTTTTATACCTGTTTTTTTATCATTGAAAAAATATTCACCTTTAATGAAATATCCTTTTTCGTAATAGTTTGGAAATTTCTCTATTGATAATTCCTTTTTTATTTCAGGTTGAAAGGTATTTGTTCTTTCTTGTACACCGCTGAAACAAAGTTTTTCTAAAGCTCTGTGTGTAAGTGATTCAAAATAATGTAACTGACAAGTGTTTATTGAATTATCATTAGTATATATTTTTGAATAATTCTCATAAGCTTTTTTTGCATAGTCATTACTTTTAGGAATAAAAGCGACATATTGCTTTTTATTCTCTTCAATAATTACTGACCAATATTTTAATCGCTGGGATTCTATTTTTTCCTTTTCTATGCCTTTAATTCTGGCTTTAAGCTGCCCAGCTTTTAAAGCAACTTCTCTATATACATTGCAGAACTTAACATAATTGGAAAAATAGGTTTTATTATGATCTAAATCTGTAAAATATTTGCCTCTGCTTTTTGCTATTTGATCTTTCTGGGTACATATTTTATCTAATTCTTTTTTATTTTTTTCATCCAAATTTTTGTTTTGTTTAAGCGTGCTAATTTTATCGGAAATATCATGTAGCTCTTTATTGTGCTTCATAAAATCATCAAACACCTCATTGTCAGTTTTTCTTTTGTCATTTTCATTACCGATTTGTATAGCTGAAAACAGAAAAAACTGATTCAACTGACCATAAGGTAAGTCCTTATTATTTTGTACAGCTTCGTTAAACCTTGCTTTTTCTCTTGCCTTGAATAATTTCATGCTTTGGCATAACTGTTGTATCAAAAAATAGTTTTTATTGAGGCAGTATTTATTGTTATTATTTTTGGAAGAATTTCTTTCTTGAACATAAAAGTTTTCCTGAAGTTCCCAAAAGTTGCACACTATTTTTTTATCATTTTCAAGTTGTTCAATTATTTTTTTTGCTTTCTTTTTTTTGCTATTGTCTTTTTCTTCGTTTAGTAGCTTAATTTTATTGTCTATGGCTTCTGCGATAAGTTGCTTATCATTTTCTTGATAATTCTTTATGCTATTTAACTTTGAGCAGATGTTTTCTAATTTTTTTACATCCAAGAACATTCCACAAAACCCATCCACATCAAAACAATGCGTAAAAAATGCTTTCAATATTTCGCATTCATTTTGATTGTCGTTACAGAATTTTTCACCGCTTAATTCCAATATTTCCTTGTCAAAATCTTTTGGATTCTTGAAAATAGTATAGTAATTCAAACTTGCACGAGCAATCGGATAACCCGATGATTGGGTGGGTAAAAATCCTTTTTCGCACTTATTCAGCAGCTCATCAATTTCTTTTACGATTTCTTCTATCTCTATTTTAGATGCATTTTTAGGATTCATTGCTGCTATAAACTCTTTTATAAAGGGAAAACTGTTGCGCTTGGATAATGATTGTATAATCAAACCTATATCTGCCCTTCTGTTTAAATTGTGTTGCTCCTCTGTTTTTTTTGTTATTTGTTCATTTAATATGGCCAAATCCCTTTTCCATGATGCAAACCAATGCACAAATTTTTCTGATAAATAAGGTATTTCAGCTAATGAATATATTTTTGTTTTGTTATTGGGTTCACTCCAATCATAATATTCATTTTTTGTATAAAGTCTCAGCCAAACATACTTTACATCCACATCTTTTCTAAGTTTTAATGAGATATTGTTTTGTTCATCACAGTTGTAATCACGACAAATAAGTTTACTTAGCTTATTTGCAAGTTCATTGCCTTTATTAACCAAGAATATGCAGTCTTGCACCAAGCCGTCATTGTCTTGGGTTTTGATTACAGTAATTTCTTTTTCTATTTCTTCTGCTTCAATAGGTTCTAATTTAAACCGTATTGATCTTGTTCGTTGGTATAATATTGTTTCCATAATAATTTATCCTTTTAGTGTTTGCGCAAATTCAAGCCATTCTTTATTGCTAATGGCTAACTTTACTTTTTTCAAGTCGTCCGTTTTGCTGATCTGTTCCAGACACCATAAACCTTTAAGCGCGATATGATAAGCGCCGTTGGCGTCGGCATTCTTGGGCATATCGTCACCTGCTTTCCTTGAATCAAAGAATTTTCCCATACTATCTGCAACAGGCGAAAGAATATAATCCTGCTCTGCCTCACCTTTTTCTCCGTTGTTGTGCCGCAATGAAAGAGTGACACTTAAATATTTCATTAATGTCCTGAAGAAATCGGCAGATTCCTGACTTGCTATCTGCTGTTTCAAATCCTTGCCGCTTTGATAGTCCACCTTTCCGTCAAACAGGGATTTCAGTTCTGCTGTGATATCGTATTTTTCCTGACCGCCCCTGTTGTTGTTTAACGCCCTGTTCCAGGCATACCGGTCCTCATTGGTGGCGCAGACTGTCCATTTCGTTCTTCCACCGTCTGCCTTTTCGGTGAAGTTTTTAAAATCAAAAGCAAATTCAAAATAATCTGCCTTGCTGTTGAAATGGATGGAATCAAACTTCTCAAAGAAGTCCTTTGCCTGCTTCAGGTTCTCATATCTGGGTTTCAGGAAATCAATGAAACCTGTGGCAGGGTCAGTCTTGCTTGTGTTCCACGCAGGCACGTAAAAAATAAATCCGTTCTGTTTCCCCATTTTCTGGAAACTTTCAAACTTGTTCGCTAACTGGAAGGCGTTGAGCAGACCGCCCAGTTCATTTGCTTTTTTATTCTTATCGACAAGGTAATTGAGTTTATCAATCAGCATTTTCTCAAACTTCTGGTAAACCTGCTTCTCCACCTTCTGCCTTCCTCGCTTGAAACCGAAGTTCAAATCTTCCATCACAATGATGGCGTTGTTTTCAATCATCAAATCGGTCAGTTTGTGGATGACCTGCGACAGATAACCTTCCTTCAGTTCTTTAATGGTCTCAATTACGCCCCATTCCTGCCTTGCCGTAGCTCTATCACCCTCTTTCTTGTCCAGCAGGTTGTGATAGTCAACTTTCTGCTTTTCATTGGCAATGACATTCAAGGTGTCCTGTTTGAGAATCTTACCTTTCTGATTTATCAGGGTGTAGTAAAGCAGATGCCTTTCTCCCCTGTCTATTCCGATGATATTAATATCGGGGTTGGCCTTGAGGAACTGGTTGACCCTCTGGTTCATATTGAATATGCCTTCAGCCTTGAAATTCATGGTAATCGGCACATGAAACTGGAATTTATCAAGCGTGTATCGTTTATCCTTGATTATATCATAGTCAAATTTGCTCGTAGCTTTTGGATTATCAGGATTTTTATTTTGCAGAATCTC
Organism: Smithella sp. M82; assembly: GCA_001683985.1. GTDB lineage: Bacteria > Desulfobacterota > Syntrophia > Syntrophales > Smithellaceae > Smithella. Next base: position 56,280 of record MAEO01000208.1, on the reverse strand, counting down.
TTTTGCTTTATGTACGGTTCTGTTTTTTGCGGCAATTGACAATTTGCGATAAAATATCTCGGCTGCGCCGTTCAGTTTGTAAACAACGTCTTTCAGATTTTCCTCTGCGAAAAGCATCTTCCAGTAAAGCGTATGCAGGTTGGGCTTGCCTTTACTAAAAGGCGAGAAATCCTTGTTGTATATTTGGAAGAGATAGAGCTTCCCCTCATTGACCAAATCGTCAATGAAGGAATCGGCTGCGCTCTGGAAACTTATCTTATAGCCCTGATGTTCCACCTCGTGGTAGAATCCGCTCAAATCAGCATAGGCGGACGTGGCTGAAAACCTGAAATCAAAGTTTTTCCAGTCCTCGTGTTTGTTGATTGAGTCTTTGAAAAAATCAATTAATTCATGGCAATGATTCAGGTTGAAATTATCACCTTTTTTGTGCGTCTCATTCTTGTAGTTTTCCAGCAGTTTCGCCGACGGACTAAATTCCTGTCTCCGTGACTGCGAAAAGAATACCTTCGGCAGCATTTTATTTGCTCCAGCCAGAAGCTTGTAAACCATTTTCTCGTAGCAGGAATCCTTTTTATCCGCTTTAGGTACGTTTCTGAATATCCTGTTATGGCTCTTGTCCATAATGCCCAGATAATAAAGATTATCTTTCCTCAGTATAATGGCTGTATTGTCTGTTTCTTTATTTAAATCCCATCCACCCAGCAATGTGGAGTTTTCAAAGTTCAGTTTTATCTTTTCCGTGCTGTATGGTTTCTGTGTCAGGTAGTTACGCACCTTATTGTAGAGTGCGATGGTTTGGGTCAAACGGTCATATAGAGGTGTAAACAGACTATAGAATGTTTCGTCTTTCTCTTTATCGGTATCCTTCAGGCTCAGCGGTCTTACAAAATGCATAATGTCCATTATGCTGTCCATAAATGCCTTTATCTGTTTTACCTGATCCTTATTGCTCCCGAGCTTCTCATTTTCAGGATAAGGGGTGTTCAGCAAATCCTTGACAGCTATATAGCCTTCATTGACCTTCTGAATTAAATCAGTCTCTTTGTCATCGCAGAACTTCGCAAAGTAATCAGCGATGACCTTCCCACTGTTTTTTTCTTTTACTGTTTCGTTTTCATACTGATTGATTGCTGTCTGTATCAGGTTAATGTCAAAGTCCTGCTTGAGCCATTTCTCTTTCCGCTCTTCGTATTTCTCTGATTTCTCTCTTGGCTTGATGGGATAGGTTGTTGCGTAGTAATTATCTAAAGCCCTGTTAATAATGCTCCAGTCTCCAAATACCTTTTTGGAAACATCGGTCAATGAAGCGCCGCTTCTGAAATAAATCTTAGTCAGGTCGAAAGATTCAAGATTGCTTACAGCATTTTTGGTTGCATCCAATACATTGATTGATTTGCCTTCACTGGATAAATGCAGCAATTCATTTACATAGAATTTTTCTATTGCTTCCAGAATTTCAGTATCATTTTTGAATGCCCCCGCAATAAATGACAGGCTCTGCCTGTCGCTCAATATCTGTTTGTAGAGTTGCTTGAACTTGGGCTGTCTTTTTTTCTTGTCTGTCTGCTTCTGATTGTAATCCGTATTGATGTATTCGTTCAGACCCTTGATTTTGGTTTTTCCCTCTTCGGGTGTTCTGCCGCCGATTACGGAATTATATATGTCAATCCCCGATTGTGTAAGTGTCTTATTGAAATAATCCAGTGAAAATATTTCTTCCAATGTTGTGCCCTTGATAACATCTTTCATATCCTTTAATGTTTGATTAAAAGAGGAAAGAAGCTCGGGCGCTTCATTTTTCATCTTTTCAAATATCCTGATGTTATCAATGAACTTGGGCAGATTCTCATGTATAAGCCGGCTCGCAATAGCCGTTCGTTTCTCATCCGCTACATACATGTTTGCCCTATTCTGGTGAAAACCGGTGAAATAAGTTGTAAAAGCTTCAAATTCTTTTACGTTTTTTTTGTCTTCCTCACAGGCAAAATTCATCAAATCGTTCTTTATTAATTCCTTGGCAAAGAGCGTTTTAAACTTTTCATTGTTTCTAAAAGCATTCGCAATCTGTTTCCTAAGATTTTCTTTTTCTTTATCAAACAACTTCTTGTCTTTATCGTCTTTTTCCTGCTTTAGATATAAAGTCTTATACTGCTCAAGCCCTTCTAATTTCAAACCGTTCAGTGATTTTTCAATGAAATTTTTATGGTATTCATCAATCGTCTTTTTTACTTTATTATATTTTTCCGCACGATCTTCGTCCTGTTGCAGCAGACCTTTCTGTTCAATAAAATCTCTTGTTTTGCCCTGCGGAATTAATTCAAAACGTAAAGTCTTGCTTACCGAATATTGATTTGTAAAATTTTCAAATAGTGTCTTCATAATAAAAGTCTCCCCTTAAATATAATTATACTGAACTTTTAGTCTATTATTTTCGTCAATTCTAAACTACGTCCACCCCCATTTAATGTCCGATGAAAATATTTATTGCGCATGATAATTGAAATAACGCAGCGTGTTCGGCTACCTCGCCCTACATGTGCTTCTGGATTCCCGCCAGGTGCACGCGGGAATGACAATTTCTTTCGGACTGATCGAAGATCAGTCCCTACATATCATAAAATCCCCCCTGCCCCCTTTGCAAAAGGGGGAATTTGCTATTTAAGGTCATCCATTAATTTTGCTATCTGCTCCGGAGCCGGCAGTTCTTTTCTGAGCGCGACAGGCAACTTCGACACTATGTGATATTTAGCTACGCCTATGGGTTTTCGGCTCTGACGCCGCGCATACTCTGCAATCGTTTGATTTTTGTCTTTGCATAACATCATCATAATGATGTTATGTGTTTTGATCGGCAATTTTCGTCATATTGCCCTCCAGTTTTTACCGGCAATATTATCATATCGCCACCCCCCATTTGATATCCCACAAAATATTTTTTCTCCGCAAAGATTCACCTCTAATACTTTTTGAACTTTTCTCTTTGAAGAGGCGCGTTCGGGGAACACGCCCTACAATCATTACCTAATTAATTACCCGATTAAAACGTTATTACCTAATTCGGTATATTTTAGTCTTTCGCCACCCCCCCCATAGCGTGTCCTATGAGAAAATATTATTCGGAATCTGATAATATTTATGAGATATCGGCTGCCAGAAAATCATTTGGCGTTGAGATGCCTACAAAGCGTCTGTTTATACGCTCAACGGCATCCATGATCTGTTCCGGTTTTTCCTTGAGGAGCAATTTGTCATACATAGACGGCCTCGCGGTCAATCCGTGCTTTTAGATATTTGTTCATCATCGCCCGATAACGAATCACATCTACGGGCATTTTGAATTTTTCTTCCAACGCTTCTTTAATGTGCACCATGTAAAATAAATCAGGTTCATTCATCTCCACAATCACATCCACATCGCTGTCGTCACGAATCTCGTTGCGGGCAAAAGATCCGAAAATGCCTATTTTGTGACGCCATATTGCTTTTCCAGATCAGGTTTAATCCTGCGTAACTCTTGTAGGATGGTTTCCCGATTATTTATATTCATCCCCCCACCTCAATAACCTTTATTATATTATATCATAATTAGCTGAAATTTTAATATCAATTAAATTAATTTTAGCCAGATTGCGTTTGATATCCCAGCCAAGTTGTTTACGTTTTTCATCTTGCAGTCTTTGGAATTCTTTTATGAGGTACAATTTGAGAATGGATTGGAAAGTCAATTAAATAAAATAGCGTTATAAAATAATGTTTAAGATCCGCTTCTGTTTCCGGCTTTTTTATTACTCTTCCGGCGATAAAATTCTTAATCTGCTGTGTTTTCGACTGTAAAAGAAGTATATGCAAAAACCTACTGCCATCCAGACAAGAAGACGAAGCCACGTATCAAACGGCAGAAATATCATCTGAAGAAGAGTTACGCCGGCGCCCGCAACAGGAACAAACGGCACCCACGGTGTGCGAAAAACACGCGGATATTCCGGATAACGATAGCGCAGAACAAGCACGCCTATACATACAATGGTAAATGCCAGCAAGGTTCCTATGGAAACCAGTTCTCCGAGGATATTGATGGGGAAAAGGCCTGATACAATTGCCGCGACACATCCTGTAAGGATTGTTGGTATATAAGGCGTTTTGAAACGCGGATGTACACGGGCAAATGCTTTGGGAAGCAGGCTGTCCCTCGCCATAGCGAAAAAAACACGCGACTGAGCCATAAGCAACACCAGTACTACAGAACTCAATCCGGCAATGGCGCCGATTTTAATGAACGGTCGAAGCCACGCTATACCGGGACCTGCGGCATTAACCGCAACCGCGATAGGATCCGGAACGGCGAGTTGAGTATATTTCATTATGCCGGTGAGCACGGCTGTCATCAGGATAAAAATAATCGTGCAGGCAACAAGCGATCCCAGTATGCCGATTGGCATGTCGCGCTGAGGATTGCGCGCTTCCTGAGCCGCGGTGGAAACCACATCAAAACCGATATAGGCAAAAAAGATAACACCTGCGCCACGTATAACGCCACTCCAGCCGAACGACCCGAAATGTCCGGTATTTTCAGGTAGAAACGGCGTCCAATTGGCAAATCTGATGAAAAAAATTCCCACTCCGATAAAAAGAACAATGACTGTCAGTTTGACAAGTACGATAAAATTGTTAACCCGGGTCGATTCGCGAATGCCGATAACCAGCAGTGTTGTCATAATTCCCACGATAAAAATTGCCGGACAATTCAAAATTGCTCCGGTCGCACTCCAGCCATCCGTAACTGAATAGGAAAACGGAGACTGACAGAAAATTGCGGGAATGTTGATATTGAAATCTTTCAGAAAGCTCACCACATATCCCGACCAGCCCACTGCAACCGTTGATGCACCGAAAAGATATTCCAAAACGAGATCCCAGCCGATTATCCAGGCCGGAAATTCGCCCAGTGTTGCATAGGCATACGTATACGCGCTGCCGGAAATCGGAATCATCGAAGCAAATTCCGCGTAGCAAAGACCGGCCAGAGCGCATCCTGTTGCGGAAATAATGAACGATAGAATAATTGCCGGACCGGCGTAAGTTGCTGCGGCCTGACCCGATAAAACAAAAATTCCTGCACCAATGATAACTCCTATCCCCAGACTGATGAGTTCCCATGGTCCGAGAACTCTTTTTAGTTTATGTTGTTCATACTCCGGCTCTTTTACAATAAGTTTAAGCGGTTTCCGTGCAAACAAACCTTTCATAATATCAGTCCTTCTGTAATTTATGTGTTATCATTGTTTTTCGGGTTGAAGTATATAAGAAAATCTTCTATGTATGTCAAATAAAAAACCCGTTATTACACGGGTTTTTTATTTTTAGCTCTATACTCTGCTACCGGGTGTTTTTTCCCGACAATGATAGTCATGCGCAATTATTTATGACGTTGTATATAGCTAAAAACTGTTGCACTAAACAATTAATGTATGATAATGGAAATACGTAGAAGTTTATAAAATTATTGCAAAGGAGGATATCACAATGGCAGTAAAGATTACATGGCTTGGACATGCAAGCATAAAGATAGAACACGGACAAAAAATAATATATATTGATCCATGGAAGGTCAAAGGTCCAAAGGCCGATATTATTCTGATAACCCATAGTCATTTCGATCATTATTCGGCTGATGATATAAAGGATCTTTCTTCCGCCGATACAATTGTCGTTGGCACGGAAGATATTCCTCTGGCAAAAAATAAGATTATCCCCGGAAAATCAGTTACAGTAAAAGATATCATAATAGAAACTGTTCCTGCCTATAATGTCGACAAACAGTTTCATCCAAAAAATAACGGCTGGGTGGGTTATGTTGTCACGATAGGAGAGAAGCGTATCTATTGCTCAGGCGATACCGACAGAATACCGGAGATGGAAGGGTTAAAGGTTGATGTCGCATGTCTGCCTGTTGGCGGCACATATACAATGGATGCAGCCTCGGCAATACAAGCGGTTTATGACATAAAACCAAAACACGTGATCCCAATACATTATGGCGAGGTTGCCGGCACTAAAAAGGATGCGGAAAAGTTGCTATCGATTAAGACATCACAGGTACATGTTCTGGATCCCGGACAGAGTATAGAAATTTAGTTTAGTTTAGATTAATGATTAACTGTCCGCGATTTTCCGTCAACAATACTTTTATAACTTGCCAGAAAGAAATAAATCTGCGTCACGTGCAGTTTCATCAGGTATTTCTTCCATCGGAGTATGACCGGCGCCTTCATACTGAATAAATTTTGCTGAAGGTAGTTCTTTCTTCCACATCGCAAAGTACTTGAAAGGTATCCATTCATCCCTGGCGCCCCACATAACCAGCGTCGGCGGTTTCAAATCTTTTATTCCGCCGGAAAGATTTTCATTTTTAAACACTCTTCTCATTTCTGTAAATACATCAACATATGAACTTTTATTCCCTTCTCTCATGGCCAGTTCAAAATAGCGATCTTTGAGTTCTTGAGAGACTTTTGATTTATCTCCATAACCCTGTTTGACAGCGCCATTTATCATAAAACGCGGCATCATATATCTGGCAAACGGCTTTATTATCGGATTAGTGGCAAAGGCAAGAAGTCCGGGCAACGGTTGTGGAAATCCGACAGAATCTATGAGTATAAGTTTTTCAACCTTCTCCGGATGTTTGAGTGTGTAATTCCAAGAGATATAACCTCCCAGCGAATTGCCGGCCAAATAAAATTTATCAAGTTTCATCTCATCTACGATTCTTTCGAACAGATTGACGGCCTTATCTATTTTGTAGTAGGATGCATCAGGAGCAGGTCCTGTCAGTCCGAATCCCGGAATATCCAGCCGGATGACGCGATAATGGCTTTTGAGACGGTCAGTCCATCCGTCCCATGTATGCAATGATGCGCATGCTCCGTGCAACAAAATCAATGCAGGCCCCTGCCCTTCATCCTTGTAATGAATATTCATGCCGTCAATCTCGATTATTTTTGAATTGACGTCTGCATATTTCGCTTTTAATTTATCCAATGGTATGGTCGTCATTCCCAACGAAGTACAACCAGACGTTACGGCAATCATAAAAGCCCCTGGAACAAATGTTTGACATTCATTATTTTACCCCTCTGCTAACTATTCTGCACGTTTTAATATTGATAAAATATAACCTTTCCAAGAATGGACTATAAGAATTCTGTTTTTTCATGTCAAGAAAATCTTCGCCATAAAAAAACAAGACACAAGTCTTGTAAACATACGGCAGATGCCTTTTTCAGGCTACATTATCGCCTGTTATTACATTTTATGGCATAATCTTTTTACTGATAATTGTTAAAAATCTATTGTCAATTCCCGCATCATGATTTATATTAGTATCAAACATTCAAGCTAATTTACTCTGGAAAGGAGATTAATAATGAAAACGTACGCAATAAAATATTTAGAATTGGCAGAAAATCACGCGGAAAAAATAGCAAAAGTCTGGGCCAAGGATGTTCAGAAAAATGCTAAAACACCAACATATAAAAGCTTGGATGAAGAAGCAATCATCTATCAATGTGTTCGATTTTATCAAAATTTCAGTAAAATGTTTCTTGATGAAAAAATAACAGATGATGTATTAAGATACTTTCAAAGTTATGCTCAGGAAAGTTATGCCATGGGTATTCCGGCGAAAGAGACCATTTATGCATTAATACTTATGAGACGGCATATCTGGTTATATGCAGAGTTTCAGGCAATATTCAGTTCAGGCATCGATCAACGGCAGGCTCTTGATACTCTTGGCCGAACAATATTATTGTTTGATTACGCAGCCTACGAGGTAACTAAAGAGTATCAGGAACTTATTAAGAAAGGTAAGAAATAATTTTTAATCAATAACACATTCTGTTTTTATATCAGATTTGATCTTATAGAAAAGGAGAGTATTCTTATGGTAGAATCTATTAAACTTCTTGATGTCGCTGAACAAAACGCCGAGGAGATTGCCGAGCACTGGGCAATGGAGGTTCAAAAAAATAAAAGAACAACACATTACCAAAGTATAAAAAAAGAAAAATTAAAAATCTATGCAGTAGATTTTTACAATAATCTGCGAAATTTACTGGTTCCTGATGATCGACTTGAAAATACCAAAAAATATTTTCAAAAATATGCTAAAAAATGCCACGAGCTCGGTCTCCCTTTGCAGGAAGCCATTTATGGATTAATCTTAATGCGCCGTCACATGTGGCTTTATGCAGATTTCCAGGCAATTTTCATTGACGCTTTGGAACACAATCAGGCTATCGATAGTATTATGAGGGTTATGCTTATGATGGATTATGCTGTGTATGAAATCACGCAGTATTATTTCGATAAAAAATAATATTATCTGCTTAATTAAGCTAGCATAAAAATTTATAACATAAAATACATCAGGAACCTGTGCACTGTGTGCACAGGTTTCTTTTTGTGTAATAATTTGTCCAAAAAATGACTTTCAGTCACTAAATTTTCATTTTATCAATCGCCATAATATATTAATATTATTAATTAATATACGATAATTATACAAGAGCATCAAAATAATTCTTTCTAAAATTAATAATATGTTGACAGAGTGGCTTTTGAGATGTATAAAAACCTAAAAATGACTTTCAGTCACTAATATTTATCCGGTTCTAACGCTCATAACTAATACGTTACCAAGGGTAATTTTCGAACGGATTAAAACCACCTGATTTTAAATATTTACAAAGTGGTTTGAGAAATTATTTTAGATATACGCTCACTCATAAACGAGCAAGAAATATAACCAAACAAATAGAAAAAAGTAAGGAGGATTTTATGGCGAGTCTGTGGGTTGATTTAAGGGATATTAAATTCCAAGTGTTTGAAGTATTGAAGATAGGCGAAACATTACTGGGCAAAGGCCGTTATGTGGACTTTGATGTCGATACATGCAATATGGTTCTTGACCAGGCGGCAAAATTTGCCGAATTGGAGCTTGCTCCCACCTATCCTGATGAAGTTCATCGTAAACCAGTCGAAGCAACATTTAAAGATGGAAAAGTAACAACACCTGAAGCTTATAAAAGACTTTGGAAACTTTATTGTGAAGCCGGATATATGGCCACGGCTGACCAGCCGGAAGTTGGCGGCCAGGGATTCCCCGCTGTTATCGCTGCTGCTTGCGCGAATATGTTTCTGGCCTGCAACCAGGCTTTTGTTATGTATCCCGGTCTTGCCCATGGCGCGGCAAGATTGATGGAAGACTTCCTGCCCAAAGATAATCCTCTGCGCAACGTTGTACTGGAAAAAATGTATACTGGTGAGTGGGCCGGCACGATGTGTCTGACAGAACCGGGCGCCGGTTCCGACGTCGGAGCTTTAAAAGCAACTGCTAAAAAAAATGCTGATGGCACCTACTCCATTGTTGGCACAAAGAGCTTCATCTCCGCCGGCGATCATGATCTGACCCCCAATATAATTCACCCCGTTCTGGCCAGAATCGAAGGTCATCCCAAAGGAACAAAGGGCATTTCCATCTTCATGGTTCCCAAAATCAGATTCAATGAAAAAGGCGAATTGCTTGAACCCAACGATGTCCAGTGCGGTAATATCGAAAGCAAGATGGGTATTCATGGTAACGCCACCTGTACACTGAACTTCGGTTCAGACAACAAGTGCATCGGTTACCTGATGGGCGAAGAGAAACAGGGTATGCCGATCATGTTCCACATGATGAATGAAGAGCGTCAAGGCGTCGGCATGATGGGCGCTTCTCTGGCAATGGCCGCTTATCTGCATGCTCTTGATTATGCCAAGCAGAGATTCCAGGGACAGGATGTTATCGCCATGGCGATGAAGATCGAAGACTCGCCGCAAGTGACTATCATCAAGCATCCGGATGTCCGCAGAATGCTGCTCAGACAGAAATCCATTTCTGAAGGTCTGCGCCTTTTATGCTTGTTCTGTTATTTCTGCATGGATAATATGTTCAACGCATTGGTGGACGGCAACGAAGAGCAGAAAGGATACTGGAGTGGTTTGATTGAAGTACTGACACCGGTCGTCAAAGCCTACAGCACAGACAGGGCACAGGAAAGTATCGAACTGGCCGTACAGTGTTACGGCGGTTACGGTTTCTGCCGTGAATACCCTGTTGAGCAGATGATGAGAGACAATAAAATCAATCAGATCTATGAAGGCACCAACGGTATTCAGGCTCTTGACCTGCTGGGACGCAAGTTGGGCATGAAAAAAGGCGCTTACTTTACCAATCTGCTAAATATAACCAAAGACGCTATTGACGAAGCCGAAAAACTCGACCTCCTCAAGGGCGAAGCAGCTATCGTCAAAGACGCTTTGACTGCCTGCGGATTATCAGCCAAGGATTTCTCCAAGATGATCGGCACAACGCCTTATGTACCGCTGATTGGAGCATGCGACTATCTGAACGCTCTGGGAGATGCGATTGTCGGCTGGCTGCACCTCAAAATGGCCAATGTTGCTGCTAAAAAATATTTTGAAGCAACAGGTGAACAGGATAAAAATTTCTATATGGGCAAGATCCGTGGCGCCAAATTCTTCATTAACCGCATCACCGGCCTTGTGCCCGCTCATCTGGAAAACATCAAGAAGGATGAGCAGAGTTGTATGGATATTACAGATGACCAATTTGTTGTTGAATAAGTATTCTTAGAAAGAAAAACTTTGGGCGGGGAGGCTTTTTAAAACCTCCCCGCCTTTTTTAATGAGACTTGCTGATAGTGAGCCAAGTTGAAAACGAGTGCAACGAAGTTTGAAGCGTAAGGCGAACTATACCAGGCGCGTAGCGCCGTGGTAGAATGAATCCCGATTCTCCCCTGTATTCCACCTTATGGCTCCCCGGCCAATTCGATAATGACCTCCAGTCACTTATACTATCATTTTATAGACTTAAGGCGACAAAAGAATATGGGGTAAATATTTTTTTCTAATATTATCGCAAATATATTGACAGAGGAAAGATAATCTGTATAAGGATTGACGCTCGGTCATAATCGGGCAAAATACAGCTAATATAATAGTGAGGAGGAGTATATGGCGAGTCTTTGGTTTGATTTAAGAGATGTTAAATTCCAATTGTTTGAAGTATTTAAAATAAAAGAAACCTTACTGGGTAAAGGCCGTTATGTGGACTTTGATGTCGATACATGCAGCATGGCGCTGGATCAGGCTGCAAAATTTGCGGAGCAGGAAATTGCTCCTACCTATCCTGACGAAGTTCACCGTAAACCTGTCGAAGCAACGTATAAAGACGGCAAAGTAACAACACCGGAAGCTTACAAGAGATTATGGAAACTTTATTGTGAAGCAGGTTACGTAGCCATGGCCGATCAGCCGGAAGTTGGCGGTCAGGGATTCCCGGCAATGATAGCAGCGGCTTGTGGCGGTATGATGCTGTCCTGTAATCCGGCCTTTATGATGTATCCCGGCGTTACTCACGGCGCGGCAAGGCTGATGGAGGATTTTTTTCAGCATCCTCTGCGTGATATCATCCTGCAGAAAATGTATTCCGGTGAATGGGCCGGCACGATGTGTCTGACCGAACCGGGCGCCGGCACCGATCTCGGAGCTTTAAAGACTACCGCTAAAAGAAATCCTGACGGAACTTTTTCCATCGTCGGAACCAAGAGTTTCATTTCGGGAGGCGATCAGGATCTGACCCCGAACATCATTCATCCTGTTCTGGCGAGAATTGAAGGCGATCCGAAAGGAACCAAGGGTATTTCCATTTTTATGGTTCCTAAAATCAGATTCAATGAAAAAGGCGAACTCGGAGAACCGAATGATATATACTGCAGCGGCATTGAGAGTAAGATGGGCATTCACGGCAGCGCCACCTGTACCCTTAATTTCGGTGACAACGGCAAATGTGTCGGTTATCTGATGGGTAAACAAGGCCAGGGTATGCCGATTATGTTTCACATGATGAACGAAGAGCGTCAGAACGTCGGTTTGATTGGCGCGGCGCTTGCAGGCGCGTCTTACCTTCATGCACTCGATTATTGCAAACAAAGAATTCAGGGACAAAACGTCATCGCTATGGCCTTGAAGGATGAAAACGCTCCTTCAGTGCCAATCATTGATCATCCCGATATCCGCAGAATGTTGCTCAAAATGAAATCCATTTCAGAAGGTCTCCGCGCCCTGTGTCTGCTCTGCTTTTTCTGCATGGACAATATGTTCAACGCGATGTTCTCTGCGGTTTTAGACCCCAACGCCAATAAAGAAGAATTGGAAAAAGAAAGAGAGTATTGGGCAGGCATGATCGAAATTCTCACCCCTATAGTCAAAGCCTACGCTACAGACATGGGCATGGTCGGTTGCGATCTGGCCGTGCAAAGTTACGGCGGTTACGGCTACTGCCGCGAGTATCCGGTTGAACAGATGATGAGAGATCAGAAAATCAACGCAATTTATGAAGGTACCAATGGTATCCAGGCTCTGGACCTTTTGGGACGCAAGCTGGGCATGAAAAAAGGCGCTTACTTTACCAATCTGCTAAATATAACCAAAGATGCTATTGACGAAGCCGAGAAGATCGACGCCCTTAAAGGAGAAGCAGCCATAGTCAAAGACGCTTTGACGGCCTGCGGATTAACAGCCAAGGATTTCTCCAAGATGATCGGCACAACACCATTCGTTCCTTTGATTGGCGCCTGCGATTATCTTAACTGCCTGGGTGACGCCCTTGTAGGCTGGCTGCATCTCAGAATGGCAAATGAAGCCCTTAAAAAATTCTTTGATCCCTCAACAACTGAAAAGGAGAAAGCCTTCTATCGAGGTAAAATTGAAGGCGCCAGATTCTTCATTAATCGCATTACAGCATTAGTTCCGGCCAAAACGGAAAATCTGAAAAAAGATGAACAGAGTGCGATGAACATTCCCCTTGAATCTTTTGTCGGTGAATAAACATACCTAAAAACAGCAACTCTTGGATGGCGGGGCGGCATCAAAACCTCCCCGCTTTTCTTTTCTATATCAGTTAAATTGCTTTAGCGTGCCTGGCTCGGCGTACGCCGGGCATTTTCCTGGCATCCTCGATATCATCTTTGATTTAGAATCGGATTTTGATTTATGAATATTTATTTCAGCTTCTTGACCAATTATCTGATTTATGACAAAAGATAAAAATGCGCAGAAAAAAACAAAACAAATTGCAATCAATTGGCGAAGTATTATCTTCTGTTTTAAAGAAAAAAGGCATGAATTCAAAAATTGAAGAAAATGCCCTGTTAAAACTCTGGCCAAAAGCTGTGGGACCGCAAATTGCCTCAAAAACACAACCTGATTGTTTTCGCGGCGGCACGTTATTTATTAAAACAGTTTCCTCTGTTTGGGTACAGCAACTTCACTTCATGAAAGAAGAAATTCGCAATAAATTAAACGAGCTTGCAAAAAGAAACATCGTAAAAGAAATCCGTTTTGCGGTCGGTTACGCGCCAATACAATTGGAAACCGCAAAAAATATTTCTTCAACAAGGAGATCAGCGCTGAAAGAAAGAGACAAAAAAATGATAGCCGACTGCACCGAAGCTTTATCCGACCGGGAACTGGCAGCCATATTCGAACGTATTATGCTATTGGAAATCAGCCGTCGCCGTCAGATGGAAAACAAGAAAGTTCGGTAAAGATATTTTCCGTTTCTTTTGTATATTTTTTGTTTTTATCGTAGATAAAAAGCGGTGATTCTATTTTTAATTCTTCACGACCACCGGCCGTCCCTTCCACCAGAACAAATTCCGCTTCGGAAAAATTATCAGAAAAAACCAGTCTCATTCTTTTCGGTTCAATGCCGCTATCCCGAAAAGCACAGACCAATTCAATTAATCGTTTGGCCGGATAAATAGTAAAAACTATTCCCGCCGGCTTAAGTAAATACTTTGCCGCTGTTAAAAAATCTTTCAAAGAACCTTTTATTTCATGTCGCGCAATAGCCTTTTCCGGATGAGGATTTATTCTGCCGGACTTCAGTTTCCGATAAGGAGGATTGAAGATTACTGTGCCAAAGTAACGCGCCGGAAACATATTTCTTATATTACGCGCGTCTCCGGAAAGTATTTTAACGCGATCATCCAGATTATTTATCCGTGTATTTTTTTCGGCAAGAACTGCAAGATTTTTCTGAATTTCCAAACCGGTTAAATTTACCTGAAGAAAACGCTTTGCTACAATTAAAAGGATAATTCCGCTGCCGCACCCGATATCGATAACACGAGCGCGTGATTTCAAAGACACAAAATGAGCAAGCAGAATCGAGTCCAGAGAAAATCTGTATCCTCGTTTTGGCTGCAAAACCCTTAAACGTCCATCGAGAATTGTATCCAGAGTCTCTTCTTCCATAATTACCAAGTCGCATTCTAAACAAAACAATCTTTTAATACTACTCCGACAGATAAATCGCCCTGCTTTTGCACAACTACTTGATATTACAGCAATATTAGCCTGAAACCACTCTTTAACGGATATTGAAAAATTACCAATAATTTCACGTATATACAGATAAATGTCTGAGTAGGATTAATCCAGTTTATGGACAAAAATACCGCTGCGCAGTTTCGGTTCAAACCAGGTTGACTTTGGCGGCATTATTGCTCCGGCATCGGCAACTTTTATTATCTGTTCCATGGTCGTGGGATGGAGAGAAAATGCCACGGCAAACCCATCCTTGTTGACGAGTTTTTCCAGTTCATCCATCCCTCTTATACCGCCGATAAATTTTATGCGATCGTCTATTCGCGGATCTTTAATACCCAAGACAGGAAAAAGCAAATGCTCCTGCAATATGGCTGCATCCAGACTAGCTACCGGATCATTTTCGTTATAAACACCTTTTTTAACTGTTATCTTATACCACTTCCCTTCCAGATACATCCCCAAATCATGAAGTTTTTGTGGCGACCGGGCTGTAAAGTTTTCTGTAACTGTAAAAAAAGCGCTGATTTTTTCAATAAACTTTTCCGATGTCAGACCGTTTAAGTCTTTGACTGCACGATTATAATCCATAACCTTAAGTTGTGTGTGAGGAAAAAATACCGCCAGTACAGATTCATATTCTTTCACAGAAACAACGGATTTATCCTTGGAACGTCTTACTCTGGCAATCGTAGCGGCGGCGGCGGCACGATGATGCCCATCGGCAATATAAAGAGATTCGACCTCAGAAAATTCTTTGCTGATTTCTTCGATTTGTTTTGCGTCGTTTACAATCCAAACCGTATGTTGAACGCCGTCTTCGGCAGCGAAATCATATTCCGGATGACTTGACGTTATTTCATCTACAATCGTATTCAAATTCTTGCGTTCCCGATAGCTTATAAACACAGGGCCTGTTTGCGCGTTGACCGTAGCGACATGCCTGATGCGATCTTCTTCCTTATCTTTTCTGGTCAATTCATGTTTTTTTATCTTTCCCGCATCATATTCGGATGCGCTCATCAACCCTACTATTCCTGTTTGTACCTGAGAACCCATTTTCTGCCTGTAAATATAAAAACAAGGTGATTCATCCTGTATAAAAACACCCTTTTCCAACATTTGGATAAAATTGCGTTTCGCTGTCTGGTATATAATTTCATGATTACTTATCGTTCCATCGGGCACATCTATCTCCGATTTTTCCACGTGCAGGAAACTCAAAGCGTTCCCGGCAACAATTTTTTGACCTTCTTTCCTGGTCATAACATCATAAGGAAGAGCTGCTACCTGAGAAACGTATTTTTGTTGCGGTCGTACCGCTTTAAAAGGTATAACTATTGCCATAATTAATAAACTCTCTTGTTTACTTTTGTTGTGGAACTGATAACATACTGTCATAATCTACACAATATAAAATTGATAAAAAGGAAGAACCTATGGGAGATACTCTGGTTTTTATTCACGGTTTGGAAAGCACAGCACAGGGCGACAAAGGACAATTTTTTTCTCATAATTTTCCGCAAATGATTATCGAAGATTATACGGGAGACTTTATTGCGCGCATGAACAAACTCAATGGAATTCTTGCCGGGGAAAATGACCTCATAATAGTAGGTTCAAGTTACGGAGGGTTAATGGCAGTACGCTATGCCATGGAAAATGAAAGCAAGGTAAAAAAATTGATATTGCTGGCACCGGCTTTAAATCTTCCCGAATTCAAGTCCGGTATTTGTAAGCAATTAATGATTCCTGTCATTTTATATCATGGTTCCGATGATGATGTCATCAATCCTCACAATGTGAAACAAATTGCCGCCAAATATTTCAGCAATCTTGAATATCATCTGGTAGAGGATGATCATTCTCTACATAAAATTTTTCCGGTCCTTGATTGGAAAAAACTTCTTACGGACACTTGATAAACAAGATATTTTTTAACGACAACGGCAGTTCGCCTTAAATTACCTTGACAATCCTTGCCTGATATTTTAGTCTTTTACGCGAATTCCATCAGACTGATAATATTATGTATTCGAAAAAAATTATTATCCGCTACACTCCGGACATAGTTCAACAGCCTGTAATTTATCATCTCGTTAAGCAATATGATCTGGTGTTTAATATTTTAAAAGCAAGGATTTTTCCACGCCGCGAAGGCGTTATAGTTCTGGAACTCAGCGGTTTAAAGGAAAATTTTGATCAGGGAATTCGTTTTTTAAAAGAAATGGGGCTTAAAGTAGAGCCTCTGTCCAAAAGCGTAAGCCAAAACGTTGATAAATGCGTTCACTGTGGCGCCTGCACCGCTTTTTGTCCCACGGGAGCGCTGGCTTTTGAAAAAGAATCTTTTAAAGTCTTATTTGATGCCGAAAAATGCAATGGCTGCGAACTTTGCGTCTCGGCCTGTCCCGTTCGCGCCATGGAAATAAATCTTTTTTAATTTTTCCCGGTTAATGAAATTTGTAAAGTTTTTTGAGAGCTTCAATATCATCCCGGGCGAGTTCCAGAGAATCGGATTGAATTACAGGATACATTACAGACTCTTTATTTTTGCTCTGACTCTTTAAGCATTTTATTGAAATCACCCGGAACTTCTTTACCTTCTTTATACAACTCCTTACTGTCTTTAAAAAAGCCCTTACTTTTATTTACTATTTCACTCATGCCGGATTTCAGCATGTTTATTGATTGGTTAATTTTCTCCGGCATTTTATCCGGATCTTTCAAATAGTAATAACCGGACACAGCCAATAAAATTATTAGAAGGATCAGGGCTAATTTAAAGAAGCTTTTAAAAATAAAATGCAGCATTACTATAATGATAAAAACAACAATCATTACGAGCGCTCCCGGGTGCGCAGATATATATCCCGTAACTGCATCCATTATAAGGTCTCCTTTGTATTTGTTTTGTTGTACAATTTATCGTAATTTTATTGCGAAATCCATTATTATTTATTATGCAGAATTTACATGTTGCTTATCTGCATGTTTTTTCGTATTTATATAAACAGTGGTATTTTGTTTACTCTTTAAATCAAATGTCAAATATCGCATTAAAATAATTAAAAATCTGACATGATCTATAATTTTACATAAATAGAAGATCATTTAACGGATTTAGATAAAAGGAAAAATCGTCAATGGATCAAAGCAGGCTCAGAACTTTATACGATTTGGAAGAAAAACTCGCTTATCGTTTTCGAGAAATCAATCTTCTTTCTACTGCTCTTACTCACCGTTCCTATGTCAATGAAAATAAGCTACAGGATCTTTCCGATAATGAAAGATTTGAATTTTTGGGTGATTCTGTTTTGGGCGCTTGTGTCAGTGATCTGATTATTAAGAAATACCTTACTTATCCGGAGGGCACACTTACCCAAATTCGTGCCGCACTGGTAAACGAGAAACAGTTGGCCGAACTGGCACGTAACTTACAAATTGGCAACTGTCTTTTACTGGGTCACGGCGAAGAAAGCTCGGGCAGCCGCACCAAGGATTCTTTTTTAGCTAACGCTTTCGAAGCAGTTATTGCTGCAGTATATCTTGATTCCGACTTTAACAACGTAAAAACCATTGTAACAAGATTAATTGAGCCGTTATTGAAAGATGACATTTCCTGTTCCGAATATTTCGACTATAAAACTGCCCTGCAGGAGTTCTGTCAGAAAAAGTATAAAACAACCCCGCTTTATATGGTTACAGGTTCTACAGGACCGGATCATAATAAAAAATTTGAAGTAAAAGTAGTTATTGTGAACAAACTAACGGAAACCGGCGCCGGCAAAAGCAAGAAAGATGCCGAAAAACAAGCCGCCCAAAAAGCTTGGGAAATACTGCAAAATGAAGAAAATCAGTCATGAATCTAAAACCAACAACAATCCTTTTATTATTCCTGTTTTTATCATGAACAGCGGATGTCCTCACCGCTGCATCTTCTGTAATCAGGAAATTACTGCCGGCAACTTCCCACAAAAAATAACTAAAGATTTTTTCGACACGTATATTAACTCGCATTTGGCATGGAACAAAGATAAATCAAAAAAAAAAGAAATAGCCTTTTACGGCGGTAGCTTTACGGGAATTGATCCTCTCTACCAAGAGGATCTTCTTTCCTGGGCATATTCTTTTATTCAAAAAGGAATCGTTAATTCCTTGAGAATTTCAACCAGACCAGATTATATTTCGGCAGCTAACGTGTCACTGTTGAAAAAATATAACGTCACGACAGTAGAAATAGGAGCTCAGTCTTTTGTCGATGAAGTGCTGTTTTCTGCTCAAAGAGGCCATAACGCTGATTCAATAATCAAGGCTTTGACTATCTTAAAGAACAACGGATTCCAAACCGGTTTGCATCTCATGGCCGGTTTGCCCAAAGACACAAAAGAAGGTTTTATTTACTCCCTTGATAAGACAATCGAACTCAAACCTGATACCGTAAGGATTCATCCGGTTGTTGTATTAAGCGGCACCGCTCTTGCTAAAGAATTCCGGAGAGGGGAATACAAACCGCTGGAACTTTCCGAAGCTGTTGAATTATGCCGTATGGCCTGGGAAAAGTTATCCATGGCAGGAATCCGCATCATCAGAATGGGCCTGCATTTGACTCCGGAAATGATAAAAGACGGATCGGTACTGGCTGGTCCGATTCATCCGGCACTGGGCAACCTTGTCCTATCTTCTGTTTTTTACAATCACACAATCAAATTTTTGGAAAAAGTCGCTCCCGATACCGAAGAACTTTCTTTTGTCGTGTCCAACCGTGATACTTCCAGTTTCCGTGGTTTGAACAACGCAAATATATCAGCAATAAAAACTCTTTACCCGCACGCAAATTTAATTGTAAAATCACTGACCGGTCAACCAAGAGGCAAGATTTCCTTAACTATAAAATCGGGAAAATCTTTTAATCTGAACATTCCGGGAATTATATAATTCAAGGGAGATAATAGAATTGTTTAAATCAGGATTTATCGGCATTATCGGCCGTCCGAACGCCGGAAAATCTACGCTTTTTAATGCTGTTATCGGCGATAAAATTTCCATTACCACCGATAAACCGCAAACGACAAGAAACAAAATAACCGGCATTAGAAATTTCCCCGATGCACAACTTATCTTTCTGGATACGCCCGGAATGCACAAACCTAAAACTGCTATGAATCGCGCCATGGTGCAAACAACAAGGGAAACAATCAACAGTGTTGATGTATTGTTAATGCTCGTTGAAGCCGATAGCAACGTTCATCCCCATGACCTTTTTTTAATAGAATCGTTGGCTCAGGTCAAGACGCCTGTTTTTCTGGTTATCAATAAAATTGATCTTATTGAGAAAAAATTTCTGCTTCCCCTGATTGATAAATTCCGGAATCTTTATAACTATCGGGAAATTATTCCTGTTTCTGCGTTGAAAGGCGATGGCATCGATAATTTATTGAATGCCATTATAGCAACTCTTCCGGAAGGACCCAAATATTACCCTGACGAAATTATCACCGACGCAACTGAAAGATTCATTGCCGCGGAGTTCATACGTGAAAAAATAACCCTTTTCACCAAGCAGGAAATCCCCTATTCCACCGCAGTTGAGGTTGATTCGTTTAAGGAAAATGAGAGAAATAATTTAATCCGAATTAGCGCGACAATTAATGTGGAAAAAGATTCCCAGAAAGCAATTATGATCGGCAAAAAAGGAGCGATGCTCAAAAAAATAGGCGCTCAGGCCAGACTGGAGATGGAGAGATTGTTCGGCGCCAAAGTTTATCTGGAATTGTTTGTAAAGGTAAAAAAGGAATGGACCAGTTCTGAAAAAATGCTCGAAGAGTTCGGCTTGTTAAAACATTGAGAATATAAAATGAAAGCAAAACCGATTATAGCCATTGTCGGCCGTCCTAATGTCGGCAAATCAACGCTTTTCAACAGAATTGCCGGAAAGCAAAAGGCCATCGTAATTGATGAGCCCGGCGCTACACGCGACCGCAACTATATGGATTGTGTTTTCCGGGATAAAACTTTTACTGTTATTGATACCGGTGGATTTGAGCCCGCATCGGAAGAAAAGATTCTTGTGCAAATGCGCGAGCAAACTAATCTGGCTATTGAAGAAGCGGATGTTATTATTTTTTTAATGGATGCAAAAGACGGTCTCACCCCGTCGGATATAGAAATTGCCAAACAATTAAGAAACAAAGGTAAAAATGTTTTTTATGTCGCCAATAAAGCTGACGGAGACCGTCACAAAGAAATGCTTACCGATTTTTATCGTCTGGGCATTGATGAAATTTATCCGATTTCAGCACAGCATGGCATTGGTGTTGATGAATTACTGAGCGTTATTATCAGTGATTTTCCCCGCACAGCAGACGATAAAGACAACAAAAGCGCCCTGATTAAGATAGCCATTGTCGGCAAACCCAACGTCGGCAAATCATCGCTTGTCAACAAAATCCTGGGCAAAGAAAGAAGCATTGCCAATCCCACACCAGGCACGACCCGCGACGCAATTGATACAGCGGTTAAGATTCACGGTAAAGATTATTTGTTAATCGACACGGCGGGTATTCGCAGGAAAAACAAAATCAGCCGGACACTGGAAAAATACAGCGTTGTTCAGGCTCTTAAATCAATCAATCGTTGTGACATCGCATTGATATTAATAGATGCCGAAGAAGGACTTACGGATCAGGACACTAAAATCATCGGCCTCGCCTATGAACGCGGGAAAGCCTGCATTATTGTGATAAATAAATGGGATAAGATTGAGAAAGATAATTCTACCGTCGGAAAATTCGTCGAAGATATCAAGGATAAAGTTAAATTTCTGGATTTTGCGCCGATTATTTTTGTTTCTGCCGTTACCGGGCAGAGAGCGCCTAAAATTTTCGATTTGATTAACGAAGTTTACAACCAGTACACAAAAAGAGTCGGCACATCGCAGTTAAATGACATGGTGGAAAAATCAGTGCGTAAAAATCCTTTGCCGCGCTATCAAAACAAACAAATGCATATTTATTATGCCGCACAAACAGACATCAAACCGCCGACATTTGTTTTCTTTGTCAGCAACAGCAAAGGAATTCATTTTTCTTATGAACGTTATCTGGCCAATCAAATTCGCGAAGAATTAGGTTTTGACAGCGTGCCGTTGAAACTTATTTTCCGTAAGAAAAGATAATTATCCGGGTATTTCTATCCGGGAGAATGGATCAGAATTATTTTGTATTATGTTAGGAGGCAAAAATGGAACAAATAGCTGTGCGAGATCTCAAAATTTGCTGCAGGTCCGTGGGCAATGGGGATCCGATCGTCCTCATCATGGGTTTTACCGCCAATATGGACTGGTGGGATCAGGAATTTATAGACGCACTCTCCGGAAAGCATCACGTCCTAATGTTTGATAATCGAGGCTCCGGACGCACGATTGCTCCCGATGAAGGAACGTTTACCTGTGAAATGTTCGCTGATGACACTATCGCTTTGATGGATGCGAAAGGAATAGGACAAGCTAATATTCTGGGAATGTCTATGGGCGGCTTGATTGCCCAGGAACTGGCAATTAAATATCCCGAAAGAATAAACAATCTTATCCTCGCCTGTACGTTTTGCGGCGGTCAACACATGATTCAGGCAAGCGATGAGGTTATGAAGATAATGACGGATCGCAGCGGAGGACTTGACGGCCTGTTTGATAGAACACTAAAGCTGATGTTTACAAAAGAATTCCTTGAAACAAATGAAGATTATGTGGAAAATTTCAAAGAACGTTATTTACGGGCGCCAATCAGCGCTGCAAATGCCGTGCGCCAATTTATAGCCTGCGCAAAAGCCGATACCTTTGATCGTCTTCCTGAAATAAAAAATCCCACTCTGATCGCTGCCGGGACCGATGATCCTCTTATTCCGCCGCAGAACTCCCTGATTTTGGCCAAGCGTATACCAGGCGCAAAATTAATAGAATATAAAGGATGCAGTCACGGTTTTATTAGTCAGGCACGTGATGCTTTTATTAAAGATTTGTTAGGCTTTATTTCCTTTAATACTATAGATAAATAAATGCTTCAGTTTGCTGCAAAGATCTTTATAAAGTCAATTGAGACTGTTACATTTTCGCTATGAGCGCTTTTTTGTGACAACAAGGTGCGTTATATGTTATATTGTTATTGATTTTTTACATTTTCCTTTGGAAAAACCGGTATACTTTGCTTGACATTATCGCTTCCCATAACCTTTTTCTGATCGAAAAAAGAACTAAATTGTAGTGTTACCGGAAGCTTGTCTCTCAACATCACATCCGCATTGACCTTATCTTTAATCGGTACAGACATCATTCCGTCAATAGGCAATTTCCCCCGTAATATAAAATCAACAGGTACATCAAAGATACTATTAACGGGGACAGGAAGAGCCGCTTGAGGTTTTACCGCAAGGGTATCCTTAATATGAAAATCATGCTTTAGAGGAATCACCATGTTCAAAGGAATTACACCTTTTACAGGCACGTTCATGTTTACACCAAGAATCTTGATGGCAAGTTTGGTTTCAAAAGGAAATTCTGTCTTGACATTGATTTTCTCATCTACATGAAAAACGTGATCAATGGGAATATTTAAAGGTTTATCAAAAGTAACTTTAAATTCCTTATCTACCGGTAATTTGATGACCGTTTTTACGGGTACAGCATAATCGAATTCATTCTTAATGGGGATATGGAACGTGTGATCGATAGACGCTGAAACCGGGATGCTGGAATCGACAGAGACTGTTATAATCCTTTTATATATATATCTTTGTTCATATAAACTCAGTATAACCGGAGCATATTTCACGAAAAAATAAATCAAAAAAACAACAAATATAATGGAAACAAAAAAGGCGCTTATAAGAAAATATTTTAATATTCGAGCATTTTCCCCTTTTTCCAATTTCTCAACAAATGATTTCATTATCTGAATTATCTTGTTGGTAATCAAGTTGTTTGTCTCCCGATTATTTTAGATACTTGGAAATATGGTGTGAGATTATCACTACAAATAATTTTTAGCAAGTGTTGGGTTCTTTCTTGGGTTCTTTCTTTTTTTCTTTTAAGAAGCCGGTATTCAGAAACATTATATTTCTTATTAAGAACAACATTTATATAATCAGCGATTACCCTTGAAGTTTTAAAGTAAATTTGCCAATATAACCGCAAACTTTCGGAGGAGTGGTTTTTGATTTATTTTCGCAATATCAGTCTGTCTTTTTCAGATAAAATACTGTTCGACAATATCAACTGGACAATTCATCCCCAAAACCGCATTGGTCTTGTCGGCGAAAATGGTACCGGTAAAACAACTTTGTTTCGGGTAATAATGGATCAAGTTCATCCTGATTCCGGAGTAATAGAAATTCCCGGCAGAAAACAAAAAGTATTTGGTTATTTGCCGCAGGATCTGGTGGAACTGGAATCAATGCCTCTGATAAATTTTTTAAAAAAGAAAAGCGGAATTTCCGCTATTGAAGAATCCATCAGAGATTTGGAACAAAAGCTTTCGCAAATAAAACAAAATACGAATGAATACAGTGAAATTTCACAAAAGTATTCCGATGCGCTGGCGCATTTCAGCATGTTGGATGGATATGCTTTCGAATCCAAAGCCAAACAGATACTTAAAGGATTCGGATTTAGAGAAAGTGACTTTACCCGCGATTGCGCCTTATTTTCCGGCGGCTGGAAAATGCGCATTTTGCTGACCTCGATTCTTCTGGCGAAACCCGACATAATGCTTCTGGATGAACCGACCAATCATCTGGACACGGAAAGCATGGAGTGGCTGGAATCTTATCTTAAGGATTACCCCGGAACAATCATTGTTATTTCTCATGATCGTTTCTTCCTCGATAAGATCGCGCTGCAGATTGCGGAACTGTCTTCATGTAAAATTCACATTTACAAGGGAAATTACTCTTATTATCTGAACGAAAAGGAAAGACGACGGGCCGCTCTGATAAAAGAAATGGAACTGCAAAAAGCGCAAATCAAAAAAATTGAGGAGTTTGTGGAACGATTCCGTTACAAAAACACAAAAGCTGCGCAAGTCCAAAGCAGAATAAAAATGCTGGAGAAAATTTCCGAGATAACTGCCGAAGCAAAAAACAAAAGCATTGACATGAAGTTTCCAGAAGGCAAAAAAAGCGCAAAGGAAGTAGTCAAGGTAACGGATGTGGGACACAGCTATGACAATTTAAATGTATTTAATAATATCAACTTCACTCTATTCCGCGGCGATAAGGTTGCTTTCGTCGGAGTCAACGGTTCCGGTAAATCAACTTTATCCCGACTGCTCAGTCTTTCCGAAAAACCATCTCGTGGTTCCATAAAATATGGAGACGGCGTGAATATGGCTTTCTTTTCCCAGGAAAGCTCGCAAAATCTGAATTATGATAAGACTATCTGGGAAGAAATAAATTCCGTGCCGGCAAAAGCATCTGATCAGGATAAACGCAACCTGCTGGGCGCTTTTTTGTTTTCCGGTGATGATATTTATAAATCTATCGCTATCCTCTCCGGCGGAGAAAAATCGCGTCTTGCTTTATTAAAAATTATGCTTATGGATACGAATTTTCTGATTCTCGATGAACCGACCAACCATCTTGACTTAAAGACTAAAGATATTTTCCAAAACGCTTTGATTAATTATCACGGCGCTGTGGCCATTGTTTCACATGACCGCTACTTTCTGGATAATCTGGTTAATAAAGTTTTTGAATTAAAAGACGGTTCCGTCAACTATTATCTTGGTAATTATTCTTATTTTATTGAAAAACGCAGCCAATCAATCCCCCCGGCAGCAAACGATAAGGCTTCACAGATATTGAATAAAGATCAGACAATCAGCAACAAAGAAAAAAAACGTTTGGAAGCGGAAGAACGAAACAGGACATATCAAAAACGCGCCCCACTGATAAAAGAGCTGGCAGCAACAGAAAAAAAGCTGGCAGCCCTCGAAGCTAAAAAATTGGAGCATGAAACGACGCTGTGTAATCCGCAAGCGCTCAAAGACTCGGTGAAAATCAAAAAGATTAATATGGAATTAAAAGATATCAATGCTGATTTAGACAACGTCTACAATATCTGGACAGAAATAAATGAAAAACTGGAAAAACTATAGGCAAAATAGATTTTTTTCAACCTCCGTCCAGTGTGGTTTTTTCCATGTTCTGAAACCATGATGCAGGGTCGGTCAGAAATTCTTCCGTATCACGTAAAGAAAGAAAATGTTCCCGTTCGATGCTGGCTAATAAGTTAAAAAAAGCTTTTTCTTTAGGATCGGCGCTGCTTTTTGCCAGTTTAGTGTAAAGTGCTGCACCTTTAGCTTCAAAATCAATCGCGGTTCGAATCGCTTTTAAATCATCTTCATTGCCAGTTATGCGGGCAGCCTTTTTGCCTGACATTGATTTCAAAACATTGCCAACCGATGATTTTCTTACTTTCAGAGACACTGTTGCCGGCCATTTCTCTTTCTTTTCCCACTGATCATGAAGTTTCTTTAACATTTCGTAATGTTCTTTTTCTTCATCTGCTATTTGTTTGAACATATTCTTACCGGCTAAATTTTTTGTCCGGCGGGCGTTAGCCAGATAAAACTCCCTCTCTTTCTGTTCATTTTCCAGAGCGAATTTAAGGGCATTCATTCTCTTATTCATCTTGATGCCTCCTTACGTAAATGTTCAAATAATCTTACATGTTAATTATAGAAGATATTGCTGATTAGTTCAATACGTATTTGCAGTGTACCGAATTTGCACTGATTATAGGGATGGTATTATTAGATAATATGGCTTTGGATTCGCCTGAAGCCGCTGACAGATTGCGCAATTAATTGTAAACGGTCTTATTCTGATCTTTCTTTAATATCCAGAATATATTCGGCAATATTATTGCAATGATCGGAAATTCGTTCCAGATGAATTAGCATTTCCACAAAAATCAGTCCTGCCTCTGTACTGCAAAGACGATTATGAAATCTCTTGAGATGATTATTGCGGGCTTCTTTAACTTTCTCATCAATTTTTTCCTCTCTTTGAATGACGCTGACTATTTTTCCCTTGTCGGATATTTCAATTAAAGACATAGCTTCATCAATATTCTGACTTACCAAAGATGTGATCTCCTGCAATTCCTGCTTGCCCATCTCGGTAAACTTTATTTTCCCTTCGGCTTTTCGTTCGGCTAATTCGGCTATCCAGACCACGTGATTGCCCATGCTTTCAATATCACCGGCGATTGCCGTGAAAGCAAAAATCTTTTTGGATAGTTGAGTCGATTTATTTTGTGCGGATATTTTCCATAAAAACCTTACGATCTGCAAGCGTAAGTTATTTACCACCATCTCTATATAAGAAACATCTCTCTGCCTGCCCTTTTCAACGAAAAATATCATCCTTTTAGTAATTAAAAACATTTTCCGCGTAAGGTTGATCTCCCTCTGTAATTCTTTTTGTGCGTTATCAAGGGCTTTTTCTTCATCAGACAGATTTCTGCGATCAAGATATTCCGGCCAGATCGGCAATGTTTCTTCTTCCCCTTTTAAGATTCTCTGCATTACAGCTGCAAAAAGTTTCAGAAAAAAAACAAAAGTGATCATAATAACAAAATTAAGTATAAAATGTGCCAGAACAATCTGCTGAGCAACATTAGCAGAAAGGTTTTTTAATACGATTAGTAAATACGGCATCAGAATAAAACATATAAGAACGCCGACGCATTTGAAGATCAAGTGAGATATGGCAGTTCTTTTTCCGCTTACTGTTGCTGCTGTTCCGGCGAGTAGCGCCGTAACGGTAGCGCCGATGTTTGCTCCCATTATCACAGGAAGAGCATTTTCCAGAGAAACCAAATTATGCTGCGCTAACAGCGCCATAATACTGATAGGTATAGCGGAAGCATGAACAACACCGGTAACTACAATTCCCAGACCAATGCCTAAGAATGGATTTTGAGTTTGTGTAAATATATGCAAGAAAACCGGAGAATCTTTTAAAGGCTCTATAGCATGACTAATCATTCCCAAACCGAAGAAAAGCAATCCGAAATAAAAAATTATCTTGCCCGTAATCTCCCATTTGCCACGGCGAATTAACCACAAAAGCCCACCTATGGAAATAATAAGCGGTGAAATATCCGTGAAATGCCAGACAACAAATTGAACAGTCAAAGTAGCGCCGATATCAGCGCCCAGGATAATTGCGAGAGAATTATAAAAGCTGATTAATCCCGCGCTCACCAAACCGACAGTCAGCGCCGTAGAAGCAGAAGAGCTTTGGAAAATGATTGTCGAAATTATACCGGCAAGAAGTCCGTATAATGGTTTTTGTACCGCATATCGGATGAATTCTTTTATACGGACATCAATTATTTTTCGAACGGCAGAGGAAAGATTAATCATACCGATCAGGAATAAAATAATACCACTGATAACAAAGACGGTTTCTTTCATTACAAATCCCTAATCATTCCTTTCCTTGCAAACACAGGAAAGATTCCTTATCATATTCACTTTGGTATGCCTCAAGATAAATAGATTCGAAAACCTGTTTTATTTGTGAATTATCA
Organism: Smithella sp. M82; assembly: GCA_001683985.1. GTDB lineage: Bacteria > Desulfobacterota > Syntrophia > Syntrophales > Smithellaceae > Smithella. The sequence goes on along the minus strand of MAEO01000208.1, from coordinate 28,232 downwards.
ACTAATAACTTCTGATAAAATAATTTTAGCCGTATTGTTCTTTAATCCATTTCAGATAGGTACCGTTCTTAATATTTTTTATCCATTTTTTATGATGTAAATACCAATTGATGGTTTTTCGCAGTCCGGAGTCAAAAGATTCCTTCGGAGACCAATTTAACTCTTTTTTCAATTTGGAAAAATCAATTGCGTATCGGCGATCATGTCCGGGACGATCTTTGACAAAGGCAATCAAATTGCGTCGCGGCCGTCCATTTCCGGCAGGTTTTATTTCATCAAGAATATCGCAGATCATTTGCACAATTAAAATATTTTCCATTTCCGCATTACCACCGATATTGTATGTTTCGCCTTTATCCCCTGTTGTCATAATTCTCCAGATTGCTTCACAATGATCTTCCACATAAAGCCAGTCACGCACATTTTTCCCGTCGCCGTAGACAGGAAGGGGCTTTCCCTCGAGAGCATTAAGAATAATAAGCGGAATCAGTTTTTCCGGAAACTGGTATGGGCCGTAATTATTCGAGCAGTTTGAAATAGTTACGGGCAAGGAAAATGTCTTACAGTAAGCGCGTACAAGATGATCGGAAGCCGCCTTGGAAGCCGAATACGGACTATTGGGACGATATGGCGTATTTTCACGGAAAAAGCCTTTGGCTCCGAGACTGCCGTAAACCTCATCGGTACTGACATGATGGAAGAGCCTGAATTCATCCCCGCGTGCTTTAGATACTTCAAGAAGATTAAATGTTCCAATAATGTTCGTTTGAATGAAATTACCCGGAGCTTTTATAGAACGGTCAACGTGCGACTCGGCAGCAAAATGGCAGACGGCATCAATATCATATTTTGAAAATATCTTTTCCAGTTTTTTTAAATCACATATGTTCACTTTTTGAAAAATATATCGTGAAGAATAATCAGCGGCTATATCAGCCAGATTTTCCGGATTTCCGGCATACGTTAAACAATCGACATTAATTATTTTGCCGGAATAATTTTTATTGTTAATCAAATAACGGATAAAATTACTTCCGATAAATCCACAGCCACCGGTTACCAGCAAATTCTTGAACTCAATTTTACTTTTATTTTTTATGTTCATCCTTAAATGCTCCTAAAAAGCTATTGTTGAAAAAATAATCGGCATACTTTTTTATTCCATAGCAACTGAACTTTATAAACGTTTTACTTAAAAACATTTTCTGCTTTCATCATGGGCTAAAATATTTATTTATTATTTAAAACATTTTTATACAAAACCAGAAATAATTGTCTCCACAAACTATTCATCATCGTTGTCTGCTATAGATAAGTTCTCCCGCCGATATACCGATTTGTGAAATAATTTGAAGATAGAGAATCAACCTTGATTTTTCCGCCTTGAGATGAAGCATGAATAAATTTTCCATCTCCGATATAAATACCGACATGAGAAACGCTGTTTCTGCCCTTTAAAGAGAAAAATACCAGATCACCTTTTTGCAAATCATTTTTATTTACGGCATCACCTGTATTAAATTGTTCTTGCGAATTACGGGGAAGATTCAGACCATTCAGTTGGTACACTGTCATTGTCAGTCCGCTGCAATCAAATCCGTCATCGGAAGAAGCGCCCCCCCAAAGATAAGGAACACCGAGGAAATCTTTTGCAGTCTTCACTAAAGATTCCCTCAAATAATCAGTACCGTATCGTTTTTGTCCGGCAACCGAATAATCTTCAGGCTGTACGATATAAAACTCTTCGATAATGTTCGCTTCTTTCAGGCTTTGAGCTCTTTTTTCGGCCGAGTCCTTTGTCGCAAAATTACCGAATCGGACTTTAAAGAATTTGTCCGAAGCAAGAAAATATGTGGCATTGAGGCCGTGATAATTTTTCAATCTTTCCGTCAAACGCACCGCATTTTCCACTTTTTTAAACGCTCCCGCCTGAATTGTATAGCCCATCAAACCCAGCACCGGTTTTTGCCTCACCGGTTTCGGGCAAGTCTGTGGTACCCAACGTGCAGTCCGGCGAGCATGAGAACATGATAATACAAGCAAGGAAATAAGAATAAAGAGCGCGGTCAGTTTGTATTTTCTCATTTTTCCTCTGAAAATACACATCTAAGTTATTGTTTATATTGTTATTTAAAAACTATCCCCATCAAATCCCCCTCCATCCCCCTTTTCTCAAGGGGGAAGTTCCCCTCTTGGGCAAAGAGGGCAGGGCCTGAGTTCCCCCCTTTTCTAAAGGGGGGTGAGGGGGGATTTTCATGCTCCTTTGTGACGGATACCGTCATGTGGGTTTCATCCATTTATTGCGGACATAATCTCTGGCTTCTTTAGTTGTCATAATTCTACCTTCAAGCTGTTCTTCTTCCAAAGCAAGTAGAATCATCCCCATAATCTTTCCCGGTTTAAAACCCATTTCAATTAAATCATCACCGGTCAACAAACGTTTAGGATGCAAATCGTCCTGGTTTAAAGATCTTAACCGATCCTGACAGAATTCATAATTATCCAGCATGCCGTGACTGGCAAGACAATCCAGCCGGTGTAACTCCAGATGCAAACCAAAATCCGGCATACGTAAGAATCGTTTGAGACGGGCCGGACGCATTTTCTGAACATTCATAAAAACCATATGATGGCGAATGAGATTAAGCACTGTTTCCTTTTGTGCATTGGAAAATTTCAACCGCTCCATTATATCGTCAGCGATTTTTTCTCCCTGCCGAACATGTCCGTAAAAATGCACACCATTTTCATCTTCAGTTCTTGTTGCAGCCTTACCGACATCATGTAATAATACGCTCCAGGCCAGGCAAAGATTTTCACCGGTTCCCCCGTTTTCAGGCAACAACTCCAGCATACTCAATGTGTGCTGCCAGACATCGCCTTCCGGATGAAAACGAAGCGGTTGTTCCACTCCTTTCATTTTATCAACTTCAGGAAGAATTGCTTTCAAGACGCCCGTTTCCGCCATTAATTCAAAGCCGCCGCGTGAGCCGCCACGCGTCAAAATCTTACCGAGTTCATCACGTATACGTTCGGCGCTGATCTGTTTTATTTTTGTTGCATTATTCTTGATCGCCCGCATTGTTAACGGTTCTATAGTAAAATTAAGATTGGCGGCAAAACGAACGGCCCTCAACATCCGCAGAAAATCTTCATTGAATCGCTTTTCGGGATCACCAATTGTGCGGATAATTTTTTTTTCAATGTCGGCGCGACCGTCCACATAATCAATTATTTTATTTGATTCCGGATCCATTAAAAGTCCGTTGATTGTGAAATCGCGCCGGAACACATCTTCTCTGGCTGAAGAAAAATAGATTCGAGACGGATGTCTGCCGTCTGCGTAAACATCATCTCCGCGAAAGGTAGCGACTTCGTAAAGATAATTATCTGCAATAATGGCAACAACACCGAATTTCGCTCCAACGGCCAGGGTGTTGGGAAACAGGGAAATTATTTCATCGGGACGCGCCGAGGTTACAATATCGTAATCGCCGGAAACAGAGCCGAGGATAAAATCACGCACACAACCGCCGACAAAATAAGCTTCATGACCCGATTGTTTCAAAAGACGGACGACTGCTTCCGCATTCCGACGATTGTCGTTTCCCATTATTTTTTATCCGCCGAAAATCATTAAACGTTCCTGGATTCCGTCCCCCGACAGAATGACGAAGCGGAGGCATTGATAATTATTTTTTCCCCAATTTGATGGCGCACAATTCTCCGCACATAGTGCAACCCTCATCCCCGGCGCTCTTACTTTTTTCTAAAAGTGAACCCGTTTTGGATGGATCTATAGATAAATCTACCTGTCCCTGCCAATCAAAATTACTTCGGCACTGGGACATTTTTCTATCTTTCTCACGTGCTTTATTTACGCCTTTGGCAATGTCGGCTATATGCGCGGCGATTCGTGTGGCGATGACTCCATCATGAACATCGGCCAGCGTAGGCAGTCGTAAATGCTCGGCGGGAGTCACATAGCAGAGAAAATCGGCTCCGGCTGCTCCGGCAATCGCCCCGCCAATGGCAGAGGTAATGTGATCATAGCCGGGCGCAATATCAGTAGGCAAAGGACCAAGCACATAAAATGGCGCACCCTGACAAATTTTCTTTTGCAACCCGATATTGGCCTCAATTTCAGTTAAGGGAACATGTCCGGGACCTTCGATTATTACCTGAACTCCCGCAGTACGGGCACGGGCTGCCAGTTTTCCCAAAATTATCAATTCCTGCAATTGCGCCTGATCGGTAGAGTCATCTATAGCTCCCGGCCTCAGTCCGTCTCCGAGGCTCAAAACCATATCATAGCGATGGGCTATTTCCAGAAGACGATCATATTCCTCATATAAAGGATTTTCTTTCCTGTTGCAATTCATCCAATTGGCAATCATAGCGCCGCCACGACTGACAATTCCTAAAACCCTTTTTTGTTTTTTTAGAGCGGCAACACTCATTCCGGTCACGCCGCAGTGAACGGTAATAAAATCAACTCCGTCTTTGCCGTTCTCTTCGATGACATCGAATATATCTTCGGCTGTCATCTCCGATATTGCCTTACGATTTTGTACCATCTTAACCGCTGCCTGATAAATCGGCACTGTCCCTATTGCCACTTTTGACTTACTCATAATTTTTTTTCTAATCATGGCCAGATTTCCGCCGGTAGAAAGATCCATCACCGCATCGGCGCCTGCAGCAATGGCAACCTTAAGTTTTTTCAGTTCCAGATTGAAATCTACATGATCCCTGGAAGTGCCGATATTGGCATTTACTTTGGTGCGCAAGCCTTCCCCGATGGCCAACGGTTTGATGATTGTATGTTTTACATTGCGCACAATAACTATTGTCCCTTTTGCGATCCCCCGGCGTATATATTCGGGTGTCACCCCTTCTTCTTTAGCCACTATTTTCATTTCTTTAGTAATTAAGCCTTTACGGGCTTTTTCCAATTGTGTCATGACATCCTCCAAAGCATTAAAACAACTTCTCAAATCGCGAAATTTATCCGCGCCTATTAGTTATAATTTTCCCCAAAATGTTGACCGACCCATATCCCTTGCCCAGAATTAAACCATTTTTAATAGCTGCAGTAACCATATCTTTCGCCTGCCAAACGGCATCAATAATATTTTTCCCCTGCGCAAGAGCTGATGCCAGCGCCGACGCATAAGTGCATCCGGTACCATGAGTATCACGTGTATCAATCCACGGAGAAGAAAACTTATAACAATGATCACCGTCAAAAAGTACATCGTACGCCCCCAACCATTTACTTCCCTGAAGGTGCCCTCCTTTTATCAGCACATTTTGGGCGCCCAATTTGTGAATTACAACAGCCGCTTTTTCCATCGCGGCAACCGTTCTAATTCTGCACTGTGCCAAAACTTCCGCTTCGGGGACATTCGGTGTCAGGACAAACGTCTGTGGCAGCAGTTTTTTGACAAGCGCTTCCCTGGCCCGACCTTGCATTAAAGATCGCCCACCCTTGGCAATCATTACCGGGTCAACTACCAATTTTTCCAGACGATATTCTTCTACCTTCCTAACAACAGAGTCAACCGCTCCTCCTGTCAAAAGCATTCCTGTTTTTACAGCATCGGCGCCGATGTCGCTAAGCACCGAATCCAATTGCGCCAAAATAAATTTTTGCGGTACGGGATGGATGTGCTGAACTCCATGGGAGTTTTGCGCTGTCACTGCTGTAATCACACTCAGTCCATGGCAACCGCAGGCGCTTACAGCCTTTAAATCCGCCTGAATTCCAGCGCCTCCACTGGAATCGGAACCGCCTATACATAATACTTTAACCGGTTCCATAAATCAAAGCGCTTCCGGGAAAATATCCTTTTGCCGGTATCCAATGACAAGAAGTTTCCCCGACCGTACACTAATAGCAGCACGGTCTTCATTAACAATATTACTAACGCCGCGGGTCTCACCCATTTTCAAAGTACCCTTCTCCAGGGGATAAAGAAAACCACTGAGAGTTATTCCTGTAACTTTAGGACTGAGCGCAAGAAGAGAAACTGTTTTCCCTGTTTCGTTTATAAAAACAGCTTTCTTATCAAGTATAAAAGCTTCTCCATATTCGTCAACCAAATATGTATTAATTCCTTTTTCCTGTCCTTTAAAAAGCAAGAACACATTGGCCAGGGTGTGATCAAGTCTGCCACCCAGCGCGCCCCAGATAAATACTTCTTCAGGATTAAACTTCAGAGCATAGTCGAGCGCCAGTTCCGTATCGGTAAAATCTTTATTCGCCGAATATTTTATAATTTTTATTCCCTGTGCAGAGTAATTCTCCAGTTGAACAGGGTCAATCGAATCCATATCACCGATCACCACGTCGGGTTTAATTCCCAGATACTGAAAATTACGAGCCCCGCCATCGCAGCAAATAACCAGTCTGTTCTTCATTCCCGCAATCTTCTTATTAAAAAATACAGGATCAACCAGACGGCCGCCGCTAACTATGATTACCGTTTGACACACAAGAATTTCCTTAAATAAAAATAGTTATTTGGAACATAACTGCCTTATATTGCCTGGATCAATTTTTTTAATTATAGAAAAATTTATTACATTAACCGGCAAAAAGCAATTTGTTTAATTACTTCCGAATTACTTCTTGACAAATATACATTTGTTTGTTTTTTTTAGCGCGCATTAATGTAGTACTTTCAAGGGAGCGAAATATCTATGAAAAAAATGTTATATTGCTTCTTAATCATCGTTACATTTTTAACATTCATATCCTGTGGCGATAAGGATCTGCCTTCGATAAATCCCGGTCTTTATGAAATCGAGTTCAAACTTGATTACGGAGGACAACCGTTTCTGGCTAAGCAAAGAGCACGTTACAATTCCGATGGCACTTTTGAGGCAACAAATTTTAATAATAACGTGGCCGTCGAAGAAATTAAAGGCAAGTTTAAAGTAGACAACAAACAACTTATTTCATACGACACGTATGCACGTTCCATCACCCTAAACAGCGAATGGAAAGGAAAGGAACCATCGAAAGTGGATGTCCGGAAAATCAAAAAAGGAAGTTACCAGTACTATTTAAAATTTCCCAACAATCAAATGCGTGTGATGTATAAACAGGTTGGCATGAAAGAAGGCTGGAAAACTTATACCCGTATTAGCGATTAATTCAAAAAACACTGATTCACTTTTACGTAAAGATTAGATTACTTATTCAGCATCAGGAAAAGCAAAAAGAAACATCTTCACTGTCTGTTTCTCTTCGTTAACAGATTGAGCCTTTCCGGGCTGATTATTATTCCCTTCCGGCATTTGTATAGAATACTTCGACATAGAAGCTTGTGAAACAACACACTGAATTTCTCCCCGATCAATAATCGCTTCTTCTTTATTGGGAAAGGTAACGTTAAACTCGCACTTACCACCTTCATATTCCACTGTAGCTCTATAAATGCCTGGCAAAATTGTATTTCCACCAGATTTCCTCAAATTTGCGATAGCGCTACAACTCTGATTATGTTGGTTATCGGAACCATCTGTGTCGGTATCCACAGATAAACTATTTTCAATGTAAAACTCCCCGCCTTTTCCGGTGGGATACGCCAAATTCTTCTCAGCTGCCTTCAGGGATATCTCGACAAATTCCAGTGGTTCTTTCCTACCTTCTTTTTGCATAAATGTTCCCGTAAGCGCCCGTATCTGTCGTACATCAAAGTAAACGCAGGAGCCGCTCCGTAGCGACGGAGAAATGGTTTTATTAACGTCGGATATACTGTAATCTATCGGAATATTATGAAAAATACTATCAGAAATTCATAAAATACATAGAAAATTCAGTTACTTTATTAAGTAAATAATTAACAGCAATGATGATTTATCAATAATTTCAGCATATTTTCATCATTAATATTTTTAAAGTCAATAATTTTGCATGTTTCCGTTTGAATCATGGACCATTTTTTACCAGTTTAAAATATCATAATTAACCAATAATTATTGATTTATTTTAAAATATCTCTTGACTTTGGCATTTTATTAATTAAAATATAGTTGAAAGCCTGATAAAGGCAAACCGTACTGAAAAGACGGGACGCAAAGTTACTGGCCTAAGTCTTAATTGTGAGATAGGGTGGCAGAACAGCCGGGCATCTCTACTTAATTGAATTAAGCAGTCTTGCATATCTGGATACCCCTTCTCAAACAATTTAAGACAAAAAAAATGAATGTAGGCTTTTTATGCGTTGCAGGTCAAAGAATTTTCCTGTAGTCTGCAGAAGTGAAAGGACAGTATGAAAAGAACAAGCATTCAAAACGGGTATACCTTAGTCGAAGTCCTTATCGTCATCGTCTTGATGACAATCATCTCGACTTTTGCCATTCCGGCCTGGCAGAATTATTCAAACAATATCAACCTGCGAACAGCTGCCAGGGAAGTCATGGCTGATATTTTCAATACAAGGCAACGGGCTATTGAGGAAAATCTTAATGCCTATCGTCTCATTTTCAACGTGGCCGATAACAATTACGCTCTCTCGCGAACCGATACCGGAAATACAATTTGGACAAAGTCGTTAACATCTTTCGGAAAAGGCATTTCCTTCAGCAGCGTCAATTTTAATAGTGGTTCCATTGTCAGTTTTCAAAGACGTGGAACGGCAACAATGGGAAATTTAGTTTTAACAAACTTAGCGGGATCCACTGCTACTATTACTGTACAAATAACGGCGAGAACGTATGTACAATATAATATGTAAAAATAAGGGAATATCCCTGGTCGAACCGATTATTGCAGTATTGCTTGTTTCTGTCGGTCTGATTGCTTTTATGTCCCTGCAGCCAACTTCGTGGAAAACCAGCGCACATACTGATTATCTGGGACGGGCAATTATGATACTCAATAATGAAATCATGACCAATGAGATTTGGATTATGAATCCGTGCAATACGGTAACGACGGGAACATTTAATGAAGTGGTGTATTCCAGCGATCAGCAAACGGCTCAGTCAGGTGATTTAAGTTTTAATATTCAGACTGTTATAAGCGCTGTTACCGGCAGGGCAAATACATGGAAAGTTACAGTAACGGTAACCTGGCCGCCTGTCAATACAAGAGGCATTACAGATAACATCATCGTTACAAGACAGGAATCTTTTCGTTTTGGATGTATATGAAAAACAAGAAAGGCTATACATTAGTGGAAATTTTAATCGCACTTGTTTTGGGACTTATAATCCTCTCGGCAATTTATTCACTGGTTAATATGGGACAGAAATCCACTTTTACCATTGAAAGAAGAGTTGCGGCTTATCAGGATGCCCGCACGGCCCTGGAAATGATGTCCATGGAAATCCAGATGGCCTCATACAATCCCCGGCCCGATTTCGAAGGCGGCAACTTCTGGGTATCTTCCGGCACCTGCACTGCTTCCACCAATCAGAGCTATAAAGGTATTCAGGCGGCGACGGATTCCTCCCTTACAATCGAGATGAACCTTGACGGAAGCTCCAGTATCGGCGATTTCGCCAACGAAGTAATCAATTATAATTATGATGCGAACAACCAATATATCAGCCGTTCAACCAATTGTACAAGCGGTAATCAGCCTTTTTTGGGAGATCTGCCGGGCAACCCCCGGGCGGTTCGTGTAATTAATACCGTTGCAGTTCCGGTTTTCCGGTATTTCAACGCACTGGGAACGGAAATAGCGGCTTCATCATTACCGGCAGGGATTCCGAATATTGCCAGAATAGACATCACTCTGTGGGTGGAAACAGAGAATCCCGATATGCATACCGGACAGAGAAAACGGGCATTTTATTCTACAAGTGTAATTCCGAGGAACCATGTTATCATTAAGTGAAATAAAAGACATACTAAATACGAAAAATCAGAATGGATTTTCTCTTGTTATAGCTCTCTTTGCTATTTTGATTCTCATGGCATTGGGGTTTCTGGCCATTTCCGTACCTACAAGCGATTTGCAAATCACCACCCGAATTGTGGGGGAAAAAAAGGCGCTGATTGCGGCTGAAGCAGGCATTAATATGCTCTCTCAAAGCTTTACACCGGATAGCACATCCGGGGTAACCGGGCAAGTCGTTGATTCCTCCGATCCGGCTTCAATCTATTCAATCAGTAACGCGACCCGTCCGACTTCCGGCGCCGACATGCTGCCATTAAAAGGCTACGCTATCGGGGGTGGACAGCAATGGGGACAAATGATTTTCAACGTCAGAGTAACCGGCGAAAATACTAATTATGGAAGCCAGGTACAGATAGATGTGGGGATGGGCTACGGTCCTGTCGAAATTACCACTATGTTCAGATAGGAGGGATGTTTTATGTCAGCAAAAAAATTAATTATTGCGGCGTTTATCATAGGCCTTTGTTTTACATGTGGCGTGGCCCGCGCTGAGGACGAGACTGATGAAGCCGCCCTTTTTAGCAGTTCGCTTGCTCCCGACGCACTTTTAATCTTAGACTTAAGCGGCAGTATGGATTGGAATCCTGAAGGAGAAACCTATATATGGGGAAATTCTTCCTGTACCGCGCCCTTTTACTCTTCTTCCGGCGCCGGGCATACGACCAATTGCAGCCGTCTGGCTATTGCCAAACGGGCTATATTCGGCATTCTGGACGACAACGGCGACAATAGAGTCAACGCTGCCGACGAGACCAGTCTGGGTGTCAGAATCGGCTATATGAGATTTTATAATGGCAACGACACAGGCGGGGATTATTTATCCGGATACAACAAGCTCACCAAAGCCATCGGACAGTCGTATTCTACCATATTTTGTAATACCACAAAAGCAACCGGTTGTACTATCAGCAGTACCTGCGCCTCCTATTGTTCAACATCAACACGTTGCATAAACAGCGAATGCGCCAATGGCGGCACGCCGCTTGCCGCTTCGCTCAACGAAGCAAAACTCTATCTCGATGCCCACAAAACTGCAGACGGCCTGGCCGGAGCCTGCCGTCAGAAGTTCGCCATCATAATCACAGACGGAGCGGATACTTATGCCTGCAGCGGCGACGGCACGGAAACACAAGCCGATATGTATAAAAGACGCCGCGAAGCGGTTGCCAAAGCCAAAGCGCTGGCTGATGCCGGATACAGACTTTTTGTCATCGGTTTTGGCAAATCAATGCCTGATTATCTGGAAAACACTCTACACTGGATGGCCTATTTCGGCGGAACGGATAATCCCCTGGTTGCAAACTCAGGCAATACATCCGCCTACAATCCTGCTGCGGTAACATCCTGCGGAACATCGGAAACTACCGGCGCCTGTGACGGCAGCAGTACAAACTGCTTTGCCACATCCAATGATCCGGGCAACCTTCCTCTTTCCGGATACGCTTTTATCGCCACCGACAGTGATCAAATTGCCGCTCAACTTAAAACAGCTTTTAACATTATTCGCGAAGCCAATTACTCTTTTTCGCAAGCCTCCGTTCAGTTAAACAGAACTGTGGATGAAAACTTTATCTATGAAGGCGCTATTCAACCGATTTCCAATGATCCCTTCTGGTATGGTCATTTAAGAAAATACACAATTAATGAAGATGGAAGCAGGGGCAGCGAATTGTGGGACGCGGGAACGGTTTTAATGAATACAAGCGCCTCCGTCCGCAATATGAAAACATATAAAACTGTCAGTGAAACGGGAACAATTATCGACTTTACAACAGCGAACCTGACCAATACTGATCTGGCCGTTACGACGGATAATCGTCGCAGTGAGGTGGTCGGTTTCTTCCGCGGTGAAAGCGCTTATAACATAGAAAACTGGAAACTGGGTGATATTTTCCGTTCCAAACCAATTACAGTAGGCACACCTTCTCCTTACTTTGAAGATATCCGGGATGCAAATCATGCCTTTGCCACGCACAGATCAACCCACGTTCGCGCTTCCAGTCCCTACTCGGGAAGAGTTGTTTTGGTCGGCGCCAATGACGGGCAGTTGCACGCTTTCAGAACCAGCGATGGAACGGAGGCGTGGAGTTTTATTCCGCCCAACCTTTTGTCACGCCTGAAAATGATTGCGCACAACACTCATCCGACAAATTTGACGCATCAAAGTTACGTTGACGGCCCGGTAAGTGTTGCCGATGTCTGGGTGCCTGAAACAGCGGGCAGCGGAACGGCAAAAAGCGCTTCCGACTGGCAAACAATCCTGCTGTTCGGAGAAGGACAGGGCGCCGGAACGAATCTGTGGAGTTCTTCTCCGTCTTGCGATTCTGGATTTAACCAGACATATACAACTACTTATCAATACTATTGCGGTTATCATTGCCTTAATATAACAAGCCCTTTGAATCCTGTCTTATGCGGACCGACAGGTTCAACCGGCAAGTGGCTGCGCCTGGGTTTATCCTCTTCTCAGGCATATATGGGCGCACCATGGAGCTCACCGATGATCGGCCGACTTTTGGTTAACGGTAACGAAAAATGGGTGGCTTTTATCGGCGGAGGATATTCATCTCCCGGCGCGGCAGACAGCGGCAAGGGAATATTTGTTTTTGATCTCGTCAATGGAAATTTACTGTGGAGCTTTACCAGGGCGAATAATTCTTCCCTCGATAACCCCATGCCGGCAACTCCGGCGATTGTTGATATTGACAACGATGGATTTATCGACACGGCCTATTTAGGCGACATCGGCAGCAATATGTGGCGTTTCAAATTTTGCAGGGCAACGGACGGCACATCCTGCGGCACATCCAACTGGACCGGCGGACGTCTCTTCGAATCAAACAGTTCATCGGGTATTCGTCCGGTCTTCACTTCTGCCTCCGTGGCCAAAGATGACATCGGCAACATCTGGGTTTATTGGGGAACCGGGGACAAACTTGATCCTACCAGCCCGAATGCTCAGGAAAAATTTTTCGCCCTGAAGGACACGGATTTCACCAGTACCAGAACCATCAGTGACATAGAGAATATAACCTCCGAAGAATCAACATATTCAGGATCTGCTTATGGTTATTACATCAACCTTACGGGACAAGGCGAAAAAATGCTTGCCGAACCGACAGTTTTTGGAGGTGTAGTTTATTTTACCACTTATACGCCACCAGCGGGAAACGATCCCTGTGCACAGGGCGGAACAGCCAAATTATATGGAATAAACTATACGACCGGCGCAGGAGCTCTCAATATTGTGGGAGCTGAGCCTTCAGAAACGCTCCCGCGCGCCATGACTATAGGAACAGGCATTCCATCCGCCCCGGTTGTTTCCATGAAACCGGGATCTAACCCAACTCCTGATCTGTATGTAACAACCAGCGGAGGAGGAGGCATAGATGGTCAGACTCAACGCGCCAATATAACTTCTCAAAGCCTGATAAATCGGACAAATATTCTTTTCTGGAGGGACACGCGGATAGAATAGCTGGATTTATGGAACTAACAGTCAAATTTGTATAATCAGTTTTTAGATTAAAAATACTCTCTGGAATAAAAAAGGAGCGATTTTATGAAAACAAAAATTACGGAATTGTTCGGAATTGAATATCCTATCATTCTTCCCGGCATGAGCTGGATCAGCGTACCGGAACTTGTCGCCGCTGTCTGTAACGCCGGAGGCATCGGTTATCTTGCCACCGGTCCTTTAAGTCCGGCCAAAACAAAAGAATCAATCAAACGAATAAGACAGCTTACCAACAAACCTTTCGGAGCAGGCATTACTCTTTTGATGCCAAGATCGCACGAAAACGCTATGGCAGCCATTGAAGAAAAAGTCCCCGTTCTTAATATATCTCTCGGCAAAGGTGAAGATTTGATCAAGAAAGTTCACGCATATAACGGCAAAGTAATAACCACGGTAACGACAGTTCAGCATGCTTTGGCTGCTCAAAATTCAGGAGCGGATGCCCTGCAGGTAACCGGTTATGAAGCTGCGGCTCACGGCAGTCAAATCCCGACAATGGTTCTGGTTCCTGCTGTAGTGGATGCGGTTAAAATACCGGCGGTCGCAATAGGTGGAATCGCCGATGGGCGGGGAATGGCTGCTGCTTTTGCCCTGGGCGCCGAAGGTATTGGAATGGGAACAAGACTTTCCATCACAAAGGAAAGTCCGGTTCATGACTTCTGCAAGAAAAAACAATTGGAAAGCGGCATAGAAGATACAATATATTCCAACAGATTCGATGCGCTATATTGCAGAGTTTTAAAAACTCCTTCTGCTGAAAGAGCATACAAACAGGGCCGTAATCTTCGCAAAGGATTCAAGGCATCATTTGCAATTGCCGAGGCGCTGGATATTCCCTGGATGAAACTGGCAACGACAGCTTCTTCCGGCCCCAAAGGTGAAAAATCCGAGAAGCCCAAAGAAGCGCCGGCAAAGTCCAATGCCTCATCAAAACCGAAAGAAAAGAAATCTTTAATGGATAAAATCCTTAAAGTTCCCCGAACGGCAATGAATCTCATGCACATGGCTCAGGCTTACGTTGATATTCAAAAAGCTACAGAGACCGGCGACCTGGATAAAGGATTTTACCTCTCAGGACAGGTCCAGGGCATCATTCATGATATTCCGACAGTGGCAGAGGTGATTGACAGAACTGTCAAAGAATTTCTTAAAATTCAGGAAGAAATGGCGGCAAAAACAAAATAGAGATTATATGGGAATTAGAGTTTTTTACAGGAAGATTGCCGCAGAGAAAAAAGTTGGCGGATCAAACTTCCGGAAAGCAGAAAGTTATTTTAACTGATATATGTGATATCCGGACAAGAAGGTTGCGGTAGTTTTCCGGATGCGCCAGGGCATCTTTGAGCCTATCTGAGGCAATCATTCCTTTTCACTGTGCGGATAATCCGCCGTCTACCGGGAATATACCGCCGGTAATGTAATCAGAAGCCTTGGATGCCAAAAAGACCGTTAGACCTTTAATCTCATCCTCATCGCCATACATTTTTAGTGGAATGGCAGCTATGGTAAGGTCAAGAATTTGCTTATTCTCCGGCTTGAATATATAGGACATCATATCGGTTTTAAAGAATCCCGGAGCTACACAATTGACATAGATTTTGTAACGGGCAAGTTTTAAAGCCAGCGTTTTCGTCAAACCTTCTACGGCAAATTTGGAAGGATTATAGGCAATGGCAGGATGCTCTTCTTCATTGGAACCTCGCGAGCCATAGATGGATGAAATATTTATCATCTTTCCCCCGCCTTTTTCTTTCATGATACGGGCCGCCATCTGGGATATAACCCACACACCTTTGACATTGACATCAAAGATTTTTTCCCATTTGTCCAGCGGATAATCCAGTGTCGGAGCGCCCCAGGTTAGTCCGGCATTATTGACCAGGATATCAATAGTACCGAATTTATCCATTGTAGTTTTAACCAGATTTTCAATATCTTCCTTTTGGGCCATATCACATTTGACAGCAAGGGATTTGACTCCCCGTTTTTCCAATTCATTTGCCTCTTTTTCGCAGTTCTCTAACTTGCGCGACGCAATTACTACACTCGATCCCGCTTCGGCCAATCCTGTAGCCATAAACTTGCCGATACCTCTGCCGCCGCCTGTAACGATGGCCACCTTGCCTTTTAAATCAAACAAATCTTTTACATTCATCATGAACTCCTTATTTATGTTCACTGTATTTTACTTCATACTACAAACTTCAAAGAGGTTACAGCGCAAACCATAACCCCTTAAAATAAATGGTAGGCGGTACTGGATTTGAACCAGTGACTTCTACCGTGTGAAGGTAGCGCTCTCCCGCTGAGCTAACCGCCCAAGCGAAGTTTGCTATAACTTAAAGTATTTCCTATTTCAAGGAAAAAAGTTTTAGCATGGGGGGCTTATATATTCAACAATTTTTGATCAAATCCAAATAATATTATGTAACCGGCAAATAAATTGATCATATTTTTTATAAAAATTATTGAGGCCAACCCCTCCGCCATCCTCCAGGAGGAGGACAGCGGAGGGGTTGTATAGAGTTACAGCTGGAAGCTGGAAGGGGCAATTTACAGCATTTCAAATATTGCAGCAGCTCCCATACCACCGCCGATACACATGGCAACGATACCGCGTTTGTTGCCGCGACGTTTCATCTCATGAAGCAGCTGAGCAGTCAGTTTGGCGCCCGTGCAACCCAATGGATGACCTAATGCAATAGCGCCGCCATTGGGATTAATATCACCGGCATTGAGCCTGTCTTCCAGGCCAAGTTCTCTGATACAATAAAGCGCCTGAGATGCAAAGGCTTCGTTTATTTCGAACAATTCTATATCTTTTGTCGTCAAACCGGCAAGTTTCAGCGCCTTGGGAATGGCATATCTTGGACCAACGCCCATTTCTTCCGGTTTGCAGCCTGCCACAGCATAGTGCGTCAGTTTGGCTATGGGTTTCACGCCAAGGGCTTTGGCTTTTTCTGCTGACATAACAAGCGAAAAGGCAGCGCCATCGGTCATTTGCGAAGAGTTGGCGGCGGTAACGTTTCCACCCTGCTTGAAGGGTGATTTCAGTTTCCCCATATCCTGAAGATTAACCGGCCATCTTACTCCATCATCGGTATCAAATATAAATTCGGTGCGAATGCGCTTTCCATTTTTATCCTTCTTGTATTTATAAGCCGTAACAGGAATGATTTCTTCCTTGAATTTACCGGCCTTAATGGCCTCGTAAGCCCGGCGATTACTTTCCATACCGAATTTATCCATGTCTTCACGGGAAACTCCATGATTTGCAGCAACGTTTTCCGCTGTGTTGCCCATGTTAATATAAACATTGGGCATTGCAGCGAAATTCCAATCGGGATCAGGACGGAAAATACCGCCGCCCATCGGTATGTGAGTCATAGATTCGACACCACCGGCAATAATAACTTCCGACCAGCCCGCGCGAATCTTAGCAGTGGCATCAGCAATGGATTGAACACCGGACGAACAAAAACGGTTGACAGTCATGCCGGATACCGGTTCCGGTAATCCGGCTCCGACAGCCAGCACTCTACCCAGGTTCATTCCGCATTCAGCCTCAGGGAATGCACAGCCGACAATCAAATCATCTATATCGTTAGGATCAAGCCGGGGAACTTTCGCCAGCAAACCTTTAATAACCTGGACAGCAAAAACATCTGCCCTCGTTTCGGACAGACCGCCTCTTCTATATCTTGCGCCGGCGCTCCTTACGGATGCGACAATGACAGCTTCACTCATATTATTTTCCTCCTTACAGGATTTTGTTATATGTTAAAGCCGGCGGCTGATAACTTAATTCAATTAGCCACCGGACATGTTATTTTTTAATTGCGCAGGGGCTTGCCGGTTGACAGCATGGCAGATATTCTATCCTGCGTTTTCTGTTCACCGCAGAGGCTCATGAAAGCTTCTCTTTCCAGGTCCAGAATCTCCTGCTCCGTTACAAAGGTTCCTTCATGACAAATTCCTCCGCCCAATACATGAGCAATCTTCATAGCGATATGAGCATCGTATTCAGAAGCATACCTGCCTGCTTTCATGTTAGCAATTATCGCCGCCGCGACACCGCGCAGATTTTCTCCCATTACCGGAATAAGAGCGGGTTTCGGCGGTTTGTAGAACTTGGACATACCCAGAACAATCTGTTTGGCTTCATAAATCTGCATGTCGCGGTTCATGTTAATGATGCTGCCCTTGCGGATGAAACCTAATTCCTGAGCTTCCTGAGCGCTGGTCGCAACTTTCGCCGTAGCAATATTTTCGAAAGCTTTGCCGTAGTGATACTGCATGTTCAGACCGGATTCCACAACTCCCGCGGGAATTCCTTCCGTCATACGCAAAGCCAGTTCTTTGCAGCCGCCGCCGGCGGGAATAACACCGACACCGACTTCAACAAGCCCTATATAGGTTTCGCCGTTTGCCAGGCAATAGTCGCCGTGCATGGCCATTTCACATCCGCCGCCCAGAGCCATGCCTGCCGGAGCCGTCACAACAGGCTTGGGCAGATATTTCATCTTCATATTGGCATTCTGTAATCCGGCAACCATTTTTTCCAATTCAGTCCACTGTTTTTCACTAATGGCGCAGATAACAGCAAAAATATCGGCGCCGGCAGAAAACATACGCTGATCATGATTGGCCACAACCATTCCCCAAAAGTCTTTGTTGACGATATCGCAGCTATCCGAAATCATCTGAATCATGTCGGCATTGACAGAATTCATCTTGGTATGGAATTCCAGACAAGCAACACCGTCTCCAATATCCACGAGCGAGGCAGCGGCATTTTCTTTAACAACTTTCTTTCTTTCTTTGAGTTCGGGCAGAATGATGATCTTCGGATTCTCTTTCAATTTTACGTAGCCCTTTTTCTTGAAATCATAGTAGGACTTGCTGCCGTCTTTTTCTTTCCTGTAGAAGGAAGCGCAGCCCTTTGCCAGCATTTCTTCGATCTTGGCGGGAACTTTTTTGCCCAGCTTTTTCATTACTTCAACGGCTTCTTTAACACCGATTGCATCCCATGATTCAAAGGGGCCGAGTTGATGGTTGTAACCCCACTTCATGGCATTATCTATCTCAACGATGGTATCGCATATTTCAGGAATACGGTTGGCAGCATAGATGAAGTTGTTGCACATATATTCACGTAGATAGTCGCCCGCAGCATCGTCTCCATTGAAAGCTATCTTCATACTAACGGCAACACCGGAATCGGCCCACTTCTTAGCTTCGGAAATAGACGCGAATTTCGGCTTCTGGGCCACGGCATATTCCACGGTCTTCCAGTTGATGGCGTATTTAACGTTCTTGCCGTTTTCGTCCTTTACTTTTTTATAATAACCACCCTTGGTTTTATTGCCCAGCCATTTATTGGCTATCATTTTTTTGGCAAATTCCGTGGGGGCAAAGGTATCGCGGCATTCATCGTCGGGAACAGCGTCATAGAGATTCTGGGCAACATGCGTGCCGATATCAATGCCAACCAGATCTATTGTTCCGAAGATGGCTGTACCGGGACGACCGACTGCCTTGCCGACGATAGCATCAACTTCTTCAATACTCATGCCTTTTTCGATCATGATTCTGCCGGCATTACACAAATCATAGACGCCGACACGGTTGCCGACAAAATTGGGAACATCCTTGCATATAACAACGCCCTTACCCAGGACTTCCTCGCTGAATTTTGCCATATACTCGACTACTGTTTTATCCGTATCCGCACCGGGAATAATCTCCATTAACTTCATGTATCTGGGGGGATTGAAAAAATGGGTGCCCAGAAAATGTTTCTTTAAATTAGCGCTGAATTTAGCGGAAATGTCTTTAATGGGAAGGCCGGAAGTATTGGTAGAAATTATACAAGTTGGTTTAACAACTTTCTCCACCCTGGCAAAAAGTTCCTGCTTGATTTTCAGATTTTCGACAACAGCTTCGCATACCCAATCACAATCGGCTAATAAATTCAAATCGTCTTCGAAATTACCTATGGTAATCATTGACGCGTTCGCCTTGGAATAGAAACTGGCCGGCTTTGATTTGGTTACTCCGGCCAATCCATTGGCGGCGAAACGGTTGCGCCAGGCCGGGCTCTTTTCCGTTAGTCCTTTCTTCTTATCGTCCTCGGTAAGTTCGAAAGGGATGATATCCAGCAGATAACACTCAATGCCGGCATTCGTTAAATGGGCCGCGATACCCGCCCCCATAACTCCCGCGCCTAAAACGGCAGCTTTCTTGATCTCGAATGACATGTCTTTCCTCCTTTGCCTTTCCTTACATTATACTTTTGGATAACTACAAATATTTATCATGCTTGTTTTAAGCCTTTGATAAATACCTCCAATGCTAATTTAATTGTGGAATGAATTCTTTCCCTTCGTTTTTCCTGCGCTCCTAAAAAAATGTACAGAGAAATTACTCCATTGAGCAAACCCCAGATTGCATTCCTATTTTGTTTTAGACTAATATCTGCGGAAAATTCTTTTGATGCCGCTTCCTGAAATATTTTTCCAATGACATCTATTACCTTGGCATTAGCAGTTAATATTTGAGAATTGAGCTCTTCTGTTAAATTTACTTTGGTCGCTTGTAACATGTAGGTCATAAGTATTCTGAATAATTCCGGTTCATTGAGAAAAAAATCAACATACAGGCAGGAAAATTCCAACAGCAAATTGTCCACTGTCTTTTTTTCTTCAAATAAGACAGCTATATGCTGATTAAAATTATCAATATCCTTCAGCAGGATTTGCGCGTAAATCTCTTCTTTGCTGTTAAAATAGAGATAAATTGAACCCTTGCCCAATTCGGAAGCTTTGGCTATTTCATCAACAGTAACGTTATTGAAACCCTTTTTAAAGAATAGAGCGCGCGCTGATTTGAGAATTAGCTTTTTGCGGTTATCTTTTTCTTTTTCTCTACGTTCCTGAAGTCCCAAAGCAACCCTCTTCCTGCCTGAAATGAGCATTAATTGAAACCACGGTCAATATCTGACCAACAGTCAGGCAATAAGTAAACCAATAAACCTTAAAAGTCAAGAAAAATAAAATATTTCTCAGGTAAAAATTACTGTTTTTTTAAAAAATACGAATATCCTGATGCTGTTTTTTATAAACACTCAAATAGTATGCTTATATTCATTTGACATACAAAACGCTTCTTTATATATTTTAATTTTAAAAAAAAAACGGCATATAAGTATGTCATTTTGTGTAATTTTCATTAAAACTGCTCATTTCAGGATGATAATTGATAAATGATTAATAAGCGCTTTAGACTAAATATTTTTATTCAAATCCTTTTGAGTATAGCAATTCTTTCCCTCTTAGTTACGTTAATCATATTATGCATGCTGCCACCTACAGCTACCGATGCCCTCATTCATCACCTGGCTATTCCCAAGCTCTGGATATTAAACGGCGGGATATATGAAATAAAATGGTCCGTGTTCTCTTATTATCCCATGAATATTGACCTGCTTTACCTCATACCGCTTTATTTTCATAATGATATCATTCCCCATTTTATCCATATGGGTTTTGGCATTGGAACATCATGGCTTATTTTTTATTATCTCCGCAAAAAATTTGGTCGTGTCTGGGGATTGCTGGGAGTTCTCATCTTTTTAAGCACCCCTATGGTTATGCGTATGTCAACTGTTGCCTATGTTGATCTCGGTTTGATTTTTTTTACAACAGCCGGCATTCTTGCTTATCTTCGTTGACGCAGCAGTGACTACAATGAAAACAAATGGCTTATTATTTCAGCCGTCACCATGGGTGTGGCTTTGGGAACAAAATACAATGCTCTGGTTGCCTGGTTTCTACTTGCGTCGGCAATTATTTTTTTCTATTCACGCGACACAAAAAAGCAGTGACCGGCAGTCAAATATGGCGGCATATTTTTTTTAATTTCTTTTCTTATATTTTCTCCCTGGCTTATAAAAAACCTAATCCTGACCGGCAATCCCCTGTTTCCTTTATTTAAAGGATTACTTAACACAGGCCTGGACACTATCACGAATGAAGGAAATACTTATAACATGGTTTCCGGTGACGCCTACATGGGCATGTTCAGGCGCCGGGCGATGCTTTATGGTGAAAATTTTTGGGAAATATTGATAATTCCTCTGCGTTTTTTTTTCCAGGGACGGGATTATTCCGACCAATATTTTGATGGTGTTTTGAATCCGTTATTAATTATTATGGTTCCTTTTGCCTTCATGAATAAATCTTTCCAAAAAGATAAAATCTTTTTCGTTGTTTTTTCAGTTTTTTTCATTCTTATCACTTTTTTTCTCGATGAACTTCGCATCCGCTATATATTACCGACCATACCCTTTCTTTCCATTCTCACGGTCATGGGTATAATGAACATCTTAAACCGGTCGCCGGAAAGTCTCCCGGCTCCGCCGGAAAGTCTCCCGGCTTCGCCGGAAAGTCTCCCGGCTTCACCGGAAAGTCTCCCGGCTTCGAAAGATAAAACATCGCCATTAATGCGCTTTTTCACAGGTATCGTATTAATACTCCTGATTACATTTGGAGCTAAAAATGCGCTGTATTTAAAAAATTACTTTCAGAAACTTCAACCAATCAATTATATTTGCAACATGGAAACGAAAGATGACTACCTTAACCGCCATCTGAAAAGTTACGCAGCCATTTCATACATTAATAAATATACACCCCGGGACGCCAGGATCCGGCTGATTTTTCTCGCAGGAAGAGGATATTATCTCGATCGTGTATATGAAGACGATTCATCTTTCGGAATGAATGTTATCCGGGATCTTGTTGCAAATTCCAATTATGAAATAACTTTTCAAAAGTACCTCCATTCACTCGGATGCACGCATCTGCTTGTGCGCAGGGATTTGCTTTTAAAATATCTGTACGATAATTATTCACCGGAAAAAACAGACAGATTATTCAGGCAAATGAAGAAAGCCGCGGAAATAATTTACGAAGCCAACGGCTATGTTGTATATAAGTTAATTCCTTCACTGAATTAATCTATCCGATAAATTGAATCATTTATGCTTTTTTTTAAAACTTGCCGGAAAACGGAGCGCTCCAAAAACTGCCAATACAGTCCCCAAGACCAGCATAAAAAAAGCTGAAATCAGCGACGGATTGCCTCCGTA
The DNA here is from genome assembly GCA_001683985.1 of Smithella sp. M82. Classification (GTDB taxonomy): domain Bacteria; phylum Desulfobacterota; class Syntrophia; order Syntrophales; family Smithellaceae; genus Smithella. The sequence goes on along the minus strand of MAEO01000208.1, from coordinate 5,647 downwards.
TAAAGGGATATTACGTCCCGGGTTTGATAAGTCATATCTTACTTCAATCGTATCATCAACCTTCAAAGTATCCCACTGTTGCCTGGAAATTCCGCTCGTGGCATTAATTTTATCTCCCCTGGAAGTCACGAACCAATAATCCAGATAGTAAGCGCCGCTGCCGTCAGCGGCAACCCGAAAATGCTTTTTTGTTATATGGCCGCCGGTTCGCCCGCTATATTCCTGGATGCGGTTATGCTCCAAATAGATTCCCCAACTGCCGGCAAGGAAAAAGCATCCTATACCTATACAGATAAGTCCTCCCAGAATACCGGAAAATGAAATTTTCAACCCCGCTGCCTCCTTATTATCAATAAATATTAAATCCCTCTTAATTAAATTTAATGAAACCCCCATGACGGTATCCGTCACAAAGGAGGATAAAAATCCCCCCTCACCCCCCTTTAGAAAAGGGGGGAACTCAAGCCCTGCCCTCTTTGCCCAAGAGGGGAACTTCCCCCTTTAGAAAAAGGGGGAACTCAAGCCCTGCCCTCTTTGCCGAAGAGGGGAACTTCCCCCTTTAGAAAAGGGGGATGGAGGGGGATTTGATGAGGATAGTTTTTGCATTATAGCTTTCAGGCCGGCAAGCTGACAAGCCGACAATAACTTAGATGTGTATTTTCAGATACAAGAAGGGCGTTATGAAAACGCCCTTCTTGTATCCATTATCAGTCGAACAATTTATGGAGCCGCCGGAGTCACAGTCAGCTCACCATTGACAACATTATACACGGCATCAGGCGTACCCAAACCCCAATTTGCGCCGGTACATTTAATAGCGAAATTACTCTGGCTATCCCAATCAGTAACTGTAGTAGTTACACCTGAAGACTGAGAATAACCGCTAGCCTTTAACTGGTCTGTGGTTGGTGCTGTTGCTGCATCGGGATAATCAGCAAAATATGCTATAGCGGCAGTGTAAGCATTTTTACAATCACTATTGACGGTCGCAACATAGCCTCTTTTTCTATATTGGATGAACTGCGGAATGGCGATAGCTGCCAGAATACCGATAATCGCGATAACGATCATCAACTCAATCAACGTGAAACCTTTTTGTCCTTCTTTACGGAAAATTTTTAACATAATAGACCTCCTTTTATAATAGTATTTTGTTTTTGGTTGTTTGTTATGTCACCTGTTGAACGTCTTTAAATCCCCCTCCGTTCCCCTTTTCTAAAGAGGGAAGTTCCTCATCAAATCCCCCTTAATCCCCCTTTTCCAAAGAGGGAAGTTCCTCATCAAATCCCCCTCGATCCCCATTTTCTAAAGGGGGAAGTTCCCCTCGGCAGGGCTTGAGTTCCCCCCCTTTTCTAAAGGGGGGTGAGGGGGGATTTTCATGCTCCTTTGTGACGGATACCGTCATGGGGGTTTCATTAATCTCCGCTGCCTTTATTACAGCAATCTATATGCCAGTTACAAAAGATATATTGTCTGAATCAACGAAATCTGATTTCTTGCGTAAAATCAAGGATAAACGTTTATTCTATATCCGGCCGGCAATAAATTCGGGCCATGATCTTCACCGGAAAAGTGGTGATTTTCACCAATAAACTGTAGATTTCACCTTAGCAGCAATTAATTATTCCCCCTCTTCGTAAAATATGATAGTAAATATTACTATAAAATCAAAGAAGGTGGAAATGTACGAAGTTACAATTATAAAATCATTTTCTTCAGCGCATCTTCTTGCTCAAACAGGCGGGAAATGTGAGGAATTGCACGGGCATAATTTCAAAGTGGAAGTGACTGTTTGTGCCGGCGCTTTACAAAAATCGGGCTTGTTGATTGATTTTCGGACAGTCAAAGAATGGCTGATAGAGATTCTGGAACAAATGGATCATAAACATTTAAACGAGCTTCCTTTTTTTTCCGGAATCAATCCGTCAGCGGAAAATATTGCTAAATATATATACGACGAAATGGAACCAAAGGTCAAACCATCAGGGGTAAATGTGGCGCGTGTTAAAATCTGGGAATCGGAAAACGCGGCAGTTACTTATATCCCTGCTCAACAATAATCTCTTATAATTATATGATTGACGTTCAAAGCCAGAAAGATTTTCGCAATATCGACATTAAGAAAGTAGGCGTAAAAAATATAAAATACCCTGTTATTGTACTTGACCGGGACAAGGGAACACAGATTGTCAACGCAACGATCAATATGTACGTGAATCTGCCGCATCACTTCAAAGGAACGCATATGAGCCGTTTTATTGAAGCGCTCAATGAATTTAAAGGCCAGATCAACATTAAAACCTTTCGGCCAATTCTGGAAAAAACAAGGCAGAAACTTCACGCCCAATCTGCCCATATGGGAATTGACTTTGCTTATTTTCTGGAAAAAACGGCCCCTGTTTCCAAAGCAAAAAGCCTGATGGAATATCGCTGTATGTTTTGCGGCGAAAGCAACGCGGAGAAGTCCGATTTTCTGGTGGGAGTGATGGTTCCCGTCACGACTGTTTGCCCCTGTTCCCGTGAAATCAGCCGGTATGGAGCTCACAATCAGCGCAGTATGGTAACAACAAAAGTCCGTTTCCGGAAATTTTTCTGGATCGAAGATTTGATAAAAATTGTGGAAGATTCCGCCAGCGGTGAGCTATACTCTCTCTTAAAAAGAGCGGATGAAAAATATGTAACGGAAAAAGCCTATGAAAACCCGAAATTTGTCGAAGACGTTGTTCGCAGTATTGCAGTGAAACTAAACAAAGACGATAATTTCACATGGTATTGTATCGAGGCGGAAAATTTTGAAAGCATCCACAATCACAGCGCTTACGCCTGTGTAGAGAAAGGATAAAATCATGCCGACTAAGAAAAAGATTGAATTTTTTAATTTATATAACCATGGTTTTATTCGCACGGCAGTCTGCATTCCCGAACTCAAGGTTGCCGATACCGTTTTCAACACGCGAAGAACTATTGAACTGGCCAAAGAAGCATCTTCTCAAAAGGCAATTCTGACAATTTTCCCGGAATTGGGATTATCCGCTTATTCCAATGAGGATTTGTTTCACCAGGATGCTTTACTGCGGGGCGTTCTGGAGGCCATTGCAGAAATTAAAAAAGCATCTGAAAAAATCAATACAATTATTGTAGCGGGAGCGCCGCTTCAGATTGATTGCCGGCTTTTCAATTGTGCCGTGGTATTTTACCGGGGACAAATACTGGGGGTGGCCGTAAAAACATACCTGCCCAATTACCGCGAGTTCTACGAAGCAAGACAATTCACTCCGGCTTCCAATGCCTTCTCTTCTCAAATAGAATTAGCCGGACAAGAAAATATTCCATTTGGCGCTGATATTATATTCAAAGTTTCCAATATTAATAATTTTAGTTTTTTCCTGGAAATTTGTGAAGACCTTTGGGTGCCAATTCCTCCGTCGAGCTTCGCAGCCATGGCCGGAGCCACTGTGATAGGAAATTTATCAGCTTCCAACATCACTATCGGCAAATCCGAATACCGCCGGCAGCTTGCCTCTAATCAGTCGGCCCGCTGCGTCGCTGCTTATCTTTACGCTGCCGCCGGCCCCGGCGAGTCTACTACAGATCTGGCCTGGGACGGCCATGCCATGATTTATGAGAATGGTAATGTGCTTGCCGAATCCGCCCGCTTCTCACAACAGGCGCAGATAATCTACAGTGATATAGATCTTGACCGTCTGACGCAGGACAGGATGCGTTTAACTACTTTCAGTCAAAATGCGGCTTCTCTTAAAGAAAAAATTTTATCATTTCGTAAAACGGAATTTAATGTAAACGTTCCCAGTGGAAAGATTCTATTAAACAGAGAATATCCCCGTTTTCCATACATTCCTGCCGATCCTTCCAGGCGCGATCAGCACTGTTACGAAGCTTACAATATACAGGTTCAGGGTTTATCAAAACGTTTGAAATCGTCAGGTATATCCAATATTGTCATCGGTGTTTCGGGCGGTCTTGATTCCACTCATGCACTTATAGTGGCGGCAAAGACAATGGATTCTCTGAATTTACCAAGATCAAATGTCAAAGCATACACCATGCCCGGCTTTGCTACATCTGCCAAAACCTATAACAACGCTTTAAAATTGATGAAAGCGCTGGGCGTGGAAACAAATGAAATTGACATCAAACCTGCCTGTTTGCAAATGCTGGAAGATATTAAACATCCCTATGCACGAGGCAAAAAAACTTTTGATATAACCTTTGAAAACGTTCAGGCCGGGCAACGGACAGCGCATCTTTTCCGTTTGGCGAACATGCGTCATGCTCTGGTGGCGGGTACCGGAGATCTAAGCGAGCTGGCTTTAGGCTGGAACACTTATGGCATCGGCGATCATATGTCTCATTATAATGTCAACGCCAGTGTTCCCAAAACTCTTATCCAACATTTAATTCGCTGGGTTGTGAATACCAATCAATTCTCGAAAGAAGTTTCCAAAATCCTCATTGATGTTCTGGAAACGGAAATATCTCCCGAATTGATTCCCGGTAAAGCAGGCAATCAGCCGGGCCAAAAATCAGAAAATACCGTCGGTCCCTATGAACTTCAGGATTTCAATAATTTCTACATAACTCGTTTCGGCTATTTACCATCAAAAGTAGCCTTCCTGGCTTATCATGCCTGGAAAGACAAAACAGAAGGACTCTGGCCTAATATACCTGAAAACAAAAGAAACTCTTACAGCCTGAAAGAAATAAAAAAATGGCTTTACGTTTATTTGTACAGATTTTTTAAAACTTCTCAATATAAGCGATCATGCGTTCCCAACAGTCCCAAAGTAGGTTCCGGCGGGTCGCTTTCACCGCGCGGCGACTATCGCGCTCCCAGCGACAGCGAAGCCGAAATCTGGCTTAAAAATTGGGAAACTATTCCCGAGGATGGGAAAAAGAGATGAGAGAAAGTTAATTAATAATCTGTTAAATTTATTTTTCCTTTTTTTCTAAAGCTTTTTTCAATTTTTCGGCAAGTATGCCTGAACCCACAGATGCCTGAGAATCATCATACACAAGACCGACTTCCTTCCCCTGTGCGCTGCCGCCAAGATATTCCGCCAATACTTCTCTGCTATGAACATCTTCATGGCAATATACGCAAAGATTTTCCCAGTTACTTCCATCGGCGGGATTGTTGTTGTGATTACCGTCTTTATGATGAACAGTCAAAAGTTGCCTTTTCGATTCGGGGAATTCCCTGCCGCAACGAGCGCAAACAAGACCATTAATTGCAAGTGACTTTTCTCTGTAATCTTCCCCCGCAGAACGTTTTTGAGCTTCTTTCATTTTTCGGACTAATTCTTCTGCCGATTTTACCTTCTCTGCAGCAGTTGAATCCGATTTCTTTTGTGCCTTCACCCTGCCCCATTTACTGGAAAATGTTACTTTTGCCATTATGATTCCTTACATTGGAAAATACACATCTAAGTTATTGTTTATATTGTTATTTAAAAACTATCCTTATCAAATCCCCCTCCATCCCCCTTTTCTAAAGGGGGAAGTTCCCCATCAATTCCCCCTTAATCCCCCTTTTCTAAAGGGGGAAATTCCCCTCTTCGGCAAAGAGGGCAGGGCTTGAGTTCCCCCCTTTTCTAAAGCTAACTATGTCCCATATCTTTTTGCTGGA
>MAEO01000032.1 GCA_001683985.1 Smithella sp. M82 | reverse complement strand
TAGAAAAGGGGGATGGAGGGGGATTTGATGAGGATAGTTTTTAAATAACAATATAAACAATAACTTAGATGTGCATTTTCGAGTGAAAACTCAGTTCTAAAGGAGTACTTTGTGAAATCAATTAAAACATCTTTTTCGTATTTGTTTGTTGTTGCCCTTTGCTTCTGCCTTATGGTTCCTTCTAGTATTGCAAGTGAAAGTGAAAAGGAAGATGAGATTAGCAAACTCCAGGAGATAATCGAAGGTTTAAGAAGCATGAACGCTGGATGGCAGGAAGTAAATGCTCCCGAGAGTGCAAAACATATAGAAGCAAATAATAAGCTAATAATGAAGTATCAAGCTGGGATTGAAGAACTGAGAAATGAGTCAAAAGGAGAAAAAGCATATCAAGCGAACTGTGGGACTATCGACCCGAACAGAACAACTCCTTTTCCTCCGGACCACGAGTTCTGCCCAGGAAACCTTGTTTGTATGACTAATTTCTGCGGAGGTGGGATGGGGTGTCCTTATGTATGCTGTCCAAAAGGACTTCCTTATCTAAATCATTGCGATTGCAAGCGCTATGCTGCTTCGGATTTTGATTGTCACTCATATTCTTATTGTAAAGAAAAGTTAATACGGTAGTTGTATGCCACCTTTTAACCAGTAATCCCCGATAAAGACGACCACCAAATACTGCGGATAAGTAGGTATAAGTATCAGTTTTCCTTACTGCAATTATCTTGAAAAATTATATTTAAAGAGGCCGTCAGCTTTTTTCCATAGTCTTATGAAATTTAACTTTTGGCCATTCTTCCATAGTGTGGGATAAACGCCATTCACTTAATGCAAGATAAACAATGTTTTCTTCAGTGTCCAGTGCAAGGTTGGCCTGATTTTTCTTTTGAAAATCCTCCATTATTTTGGGATCATCACAAGTCACCCAGCGGGCGGCTGCATAATCCGTTTTTTCGTAATCCGCATAAACGCTGTATTCGTCTTTAAGGCGCGCCATCGTCACATCAAACTGCAAAGCGCCAACAGCACCAAGAATATTGTCCGAGCCCCATAATGGTTTGAAAACCTGAATCGCACCTTCTTCGGAGAGTTGAATCAATCCTTTTTGCAGGTGTTTCATGCGCAAAGGGTCTTTGAGCCGCACACGGCAGAAATGCTCCGGCGCAAAGTGCGGTATACCGGTAAACTTAAGAGGTTCTTTTTGCGTAAAGGTGTCGCCGATTTTAATCGTGCCGTGATTGTGTATACCGATGATGTCTCCCGGGTAGGCTTCTTCGATATTAGTACGATCCTGCGCCATGAAAATTGTGGCGTTGGCCAGCGATACTTCCTTACCGATGCGGTGATGCATGACTTTCATGCCGCGTTGAAACTTACCCGAACAAATCCGCATAAAAGCGATACGGTCGCGATGCGCCGGATCCATGTTGGCTTGAATTTTGAAAATAAAGCCGGAAAAGTCATCTTCATCAGGGTCTACGTTCCTTGTTGTTGTCGGGCGGGCGACAGGCGGCGGAGCGATTTCCACAAAAGCGTCAAGCAGTTCTTTGACGCCGAAATTATTGATGGCGCTGCCGAAGAAAACTGGTGTTTGACCGGCTTTTAAATATTCCTTGATGTCGAAAGGATTAGCCGCTCCTTCCAAAAGAGCGACTTCCTCGCGTAACTCATTGGATTGGCTTCCCAATAATTCATCAAGCAGTGGATCGGATAGATCGTTGATGACAACTTCATCATCAGAACGACGTGATTGCCCCGGCGTGAATAGATGAAGTTTCTTGTCGTACATATTGTAAACGCCCTTGAAATGCTTGCCCATGCCGATGGGCCAGGAAAGCGGCGAACATTCAATCTGTAATTTGTCTTCGATATCCGAGAGGATTTCCAGCGGCGGCAGACAATCTCGGTCTAGTTTATTAATGAAAGTTATGATTGGCGTGTTGCGCAGGCGGCAGACTTCCATCAGTTTCTGGGTTTGCGTCTCTACACCTTTGGCGCCGTCAATCACCATCAGCGCGCTGTCCACAGCGGTGAGTACGCGGTAAGTATCTTCCGAAAAATCCTGATGGCCGGGTGTGTCCAGAAGATTGATTTCGCAGTCCGCGTAGTCGAATTTCATGACCGACGACGTTACGGAAATGCCGCGGTCTTTTTCTATAGCCATCCAGTCGCTCAAAGCGTGCTTGGAGGCCTTTCGAGCCTTGACCGCTCCGGCCATCTGAATGGCTCCGCCGAAAAGCAGAAGCTTTTCCGTGAGCGTGGTTTTCCCGGCATCGGGATGGCTGATGATACCGAATGTGCGGCGGCGTTCGATTTCTTTTTGTAAGTGTTTGCTCAAAGCAACCTCTAAATAATTAGCGCGCGTATATTAATCATTATAAAATATCTGTCAATAATTTCCTCAGGCTTTGGTGTAAACCAGAATATTATTGGCGATGTCTTCATTGATTACGCCGTCAGCTTTTAATTCCTTTAAATAGATGAGCGTTTCGTTCAAAATTAAAAATTTGTCAAAATCCGAAACACTATCATTTATAAGTTCACTGGTAATATCGTAAGTAGTTTTCGGTTGCGAGGCCACATTGTTCAGAACATTATTTTTCCTTTTCTGGTGGTGTTTTTGTATTTCGTAAATTCTTTTGTTTAAATCGATAAAAGGATTTCCGTGTCCAGGATAAACAGTGGAGACAGGCAATTTCCCGATAGCTTTTAGTGAATCCCGATAAGCCTTTAGCGGTCGAAAATTATTATCAAATATGTCGGGACTGAGAATGGGTGAAATAAAAGGCAGAATATGATCACCGGCCAGCAGGAAGCTTTTTTCTCTGAAAAAAAAGCAGACGTGACCTGCGGCGTGTCCGGGAGTGAAAATAACTTCAAATTTCCAGTTGCCAAATTCGAAACTCTCATTCTCCTGTAGGTAACTATCGGTATTAAATTCTGCGATTATGTTTTGTATATATTTATATTCTTCGATAACAAGATCGATTTGATGGGGGGACATGCCCTGTTGCGAATAGAATTTTCTTAATTGTTTTATTGCTGAATCCGGTTGACGAAGATGTTCACATTCTTCGGCTGCGGCTTTAGAAAGATAAATTTTTGCTCCACTTTTTTTTTGCAGAAGACCGGCCATGCTACAATGATCGGTGTGTGCATGAGTTAAAAAAACATGTTTAATGTTGTTGATGTTCATGCCCGCATCGGTCAAGTCTTTTTCAAGTGTTTCATAAGAACCGGACACATTTAATCCCGTATCGAAAAGTATCAGCTCCTTATCGTGATCAAAAAGATAAGCGTTTACATGCCTCAAACGGTACGGCATGCGTAAAGATATGCGATAAAAGTTTTCTTCAATCCTGCTGATCATATATCGACTCCGTAAAAAAACCATATGTCCCGATTTTATCGGGATTGCGCTGCGTCACTCCCCGGCCTTCGCTGGGGCAGGCTTGTTGCGGTGTACACTTAAAGTATGCCTCATTTCCAATGTCTTGCGCGCCTTGCCTCTGGCTTTTTTATAAAGCCTCCTTCTGTACTTAATTTATAAAAGTATTATTCTTCCTTGCGGCTTTTCATCTGCCGTTTTGTTGCGTCCAGTTCCATTTTCCTCATCCGAACGCTTTGGGGAGTTACTTCCATCAGTTCATCTTCGGCAATGAATTCGATAGCCTGATCCAAAGATAAAACCCGCGGCGGACGTAAAATTATCGTAGCATCTGACGTTGATGCCCTCATATTCGTCAGTTTTTTTTCTTTGACAATATTAACATTCAAATCGCCACTGCGGTTGCGTTCGCCGACGATCATTCCCGCGTAAACTTCCGTGCCGATTTCTACAATCATTTCTCCGCGGTCTTCCATAGCATAGCTGGCGTAAGCTGTAACCCTGCCGGGCCGGTCAGCAATCAATACCCCGGTCAGGCGCTGTGGTATCGATCCTGTCCAGGGAGCATAATCTTCCAATAATGAATTCATTACACCTCCGCCTTTGGTGTCTGTCAAAAACTGACTGCGGAACCCGATCAATCCCCGAGACGGGATTAGAAATTCCATGCTGACCCTGCCCGAACCTTTGTTAACCAGGCTTTCCATCCGTCCTTTTCTGATGGATAATTTTTCGGTGATTTTCCCCACGAATTCTTCCGGTATATCCAGAAAAAGTCGCTCCACCGGTTCATATGTTTTTCCGTTTTGCTGTCTTGTTATTACCTGAGGGCGTGAAACCATTAATTCATATCCTTCACGCCTCATGGTTTCAATGAGCACCGCCATTTGCAGTTCACCCCTTCCACAAACTTCAAAGGCATCGGTTCTTTCCAGCTTTTTAATTTTAATGGCGACGTTTCTCAGAGCTTCTTTTTCCAGACGTTCCAGCAAGTGGCGTGAGGTAAGATATTTTCCTTCTTTGCCGGCAAAAGGACCGTTGTTGACGTAAAACATCATGGACACCGTCGGTTCATCCACCTGCAAACGTGGAAGCGGTCGCGGATCGGTAAAAGATGAAATGGTATCACCAATGGTGACATTTTCTACTCCAGATAAAGCGATAATATCGCCGGACTCAACCGCTTCCACCAGTTTTTTGGTCAAGCCGTAAAAAGTGTAAAGCGCGGTGAACTTGACGCCGGGAATAATTTTTCCCTGGGTGCATAGACTGTAATTATTGTTCATCTCCAGTTTGCCGCTTTGCAGACGTCCGACAGCAATCTGTCCGACATAGGAATCGTAATCAAGATTTGTGACCAGAAGCTGCGGGATATCTTCATCATTCCCTTCCGGCGCGGGTATATGTTCAATGATTGTTTGCAGCAGAGGCTGCAGATCGGCGCTTTCATCACCGATTTTTTTATGGCTGACGCCAATTTTGGCGATAGTATAAAGTATAGGAAACTCTATTTGATTTTCTTCCGCGCCTAAATCAATAAATAGATCATAGGTTTCGTTAATGACTTCTTCAATGCGGGCGTCGCTTCTGTCAATTTTATTGATGACTAAAATTATCGGAAGGCCAAGCTTCAAAGCCTTTTTTAAAACAAATCTCGTTTGCGGAAGAGGCCCTTCGCTGGCATCAACCAAAAGTATCGCGCCATCAACCATGTTGAGACTGCGTTCCACTTCGCCGCCGAAATCGGCATGGCCGGGTGTGTCCACAATATTAATCTTCACTCCGTTGTAATCCACCGCGGTATTCTTTGCCGTGATGGTGATGCCGCGCTCTTTTTCCAGATCCATCGAATCCATCACGCGATCCTCGACGGCCTGATTTATCCGAAATACTCCCGTCTGCTTCAGCATAGCGTTAAGCAATGTGGTTTTGCCATGATCGACATGAGAAATTATGGCAATATTTCGTAAATGATTTTTCTTCACTTTTTAAAATCCTTCCGGGTTATGATTTGTTAACTGAAATTGTTGATTTGCAACAGTTTTGAACACAACCAATTTATACTCAGGGATGGTCTAAATAGTCTTTGTTGAAAAAAATTACAATAAAAAACTCATATTGGGGCCGATTATTTTTTTCCAAACAAAATAAACCGTTCTAATCTTTAAGAATTTAAGCAAGTTGTCATAAAGAAAGAATTCTTATTATATTCAGCGTAATTAGTAAAAATCAGTTTTTAAACAATATCAATCATTAAGCTAATTATTTTGACTTGTACATAAATATTCTTTATAGCCGAACGACATTAACAGATAAAAATTAACATAAAATAAACTAGGAGTTCATAATATAATCATGCTGAATTTCTTACCATCGATTATTATTGGGATTATAGCAAGTTTTCTTTTGTTCATAAATATTTTGTTTTGGGTGACTATTTTATTCGTGTTCTCCATTCCGAAAATCCTGTTGCCCTGGCCACCGTTGCTTAAAGTAATAAATAGAATTCTTCATTGGATTGGAGAAAATTGGATTGCCGGCAATAGCGGCTGGATGTGGCTTACCCAGAAAACCGAATGGGATGTTCAAGGTGTAGAAGGTTTGAGCCATGAGGGCTGGTACCTTGTTGTCAGCAATCATCAATCCCGGAAGGAAGTTTCCTGCTGCTTTTTATTGCCACCTGCCTTTTTATGCTGAGCACTATGGGTATCGGACTTTTTGTCTCAACCATAGCGGCAACCAAACAACAGGCAATGATGACGGCCTTCTTTTTCGTTTTGCCGTTTTTCATGCTCAGCGGTTTTATATTCCCCATCGCCAACATGCCGGAAATTGTGCAATGGCTTACGTATTTCAATCCGCTTAGGTTTTTTTCTGATAATTATCAGGGATATTTTCCTTAAAGGAGTCGGGTTTGATGTACTCTGGCCGCAATATCTTGCGCTGACAATACTCGGTGTAATCGTTTTTACCGGCGCCATCAGCCGTTCAAAAAAACGGCTGGATTAGTAATTCTTTCTCGTATATTATTATTACCTCTACAATCTTAGATGATTGGATGTTTGGATAAAAATTTCCAAACAAAAGGTATATGATATCATATTTCAGGAAACTGATTCATGCTGAAAGTAATTACAGAACAGACGGCCATTAAAAAATATGCCGGACAATTCAATAAAAAATTCAAACCTTTTATTGATGAAGAAATAAAAGTAAAATTGGGACATCAGGGAGCCAGTTTTCCCGCTAAAGTATCATGGTCGAGTAACCTGGGCATCTGGAAATTTTCACGCCCGGTAAAAGATGTCCGGCATTGGAATGCTTTTGGTGTAGGAAAGCCGGGAATGTCTTCCGTTCTCTCTATAGCTTCCGAAATTAATTTTCCCTGGGCTCAAATAGATCGAAAGACTGGAGGGACATTTGCTCAAGATTCGTGGGACAATGTTTTTGTAGTTCATCGCGGTAAAATCGGCGGTGGAAGAAAAGGGGTCGGGAAATCGCTTTTCGAACAGAATTATCGTGGTGTCTGGTCTTTTATGGAAGATGGAGACAGCATCAGTCAGGTAGCTGTGATAGGCCATCTTGCTTCCAATCGTTTTGCTCTGCAGGCGGCGCAGTTTGTAAAAAAAATAGAAATAATGAAATTATCAGCGGCCGAATCAACTCAAACGGAAATGGATTTTTCAGAAATAACTTTTCGGGAAGATCTTATAGGAAGTGAAGCACCCCTGCCCGAAGATGAAATAATTTCTGCGTGCGATCATGATTTGATTGTCAGCGAATTGGCCGCACTGCTTAAACGACAGAAAATAAAAATAGGAAACGATACGGAAAGCGAACTTTTTGCAGTGGATTCCTCAGAAAACAGGATTTCCCATATTTTTGAAATTGTAACCGATACAAAAGAAAAAAGCATACTGGCTGCCGCAGGTAAATTACTTTTACAGAATTCAGTGGCTGCAGTAAATCCCCTGCCCGTTTTAGTTCTACCAAAAGATAAAATGAATTATTATGAACCGGAATTAAGAAGAATAAATATTTCTGCTGTCGGTTTTCACTGGCAGGAAGAGAAAGCTGTTTTTTCCGGGCTGGAGAAAATCAGATTTGGGTGACGATTAATCAATATGTGCTGAAAGTTTTCTATAATTAGAAATTAATTTTATTCCCGCACAGAAAATTTTTGTGAATCATGCGTTAAATCTTCTAAAGAGGTATGCTTATCCAGCGTTTCCCGTTCCTCTTCGAAATCAGCATATTCACGGGCAATATTTCTGAACCGATCCTGAATTTCAGGAAAAGCATCTACAATGTCTGGGTCAAAGTGAGCGCCGTTCCCCTTTTTAATGGTTTCAACAGCCATCGTATGCGAAAGAGGCGGTTTGTAAACTCTTTTGCTGGTTAAAGCATCGTAGACATCAGCCAGAGCCATAAGTCTGCCGCTGATAGGAATTGCTTCACCTTTAAGATCTTGCGGAAATCCTGAGCCGTCCCATTTCTCCTGATGGGAAAGCGCTATTTCTGCGGCAATTGTCAAAAATGAATTTTTGCCGAGTTTGCGAACTGAAGATTCGATTACATCATGGCCAATAGTCGTATGGGTCTTCATAATTTCGACTTCTTCCTTAGTCAACTTAGTCGGCTTTAGTAGAATATTATCAGGAATGCCAACCTTGCCGATGTCATGCAGAGGTGCAGACTTGTAAAGCATATCAATGTTTTCGTCACTGAGAAATTGTTTGTACTTGTTGTGTTGCTTGCGGTACCTCTCGCAATACGAGCAATCATGGAAAAGATACTTTTTTCTGGTGCAAAAACATATTTGTCTATCAGGATTTCGCTATCCGGACACAAGGATAGAATAGTATTATCTTCGAATATAATTCCTGCCGAACTTGCCGCTCCTGTTCGTATGGTGTCATTTTGGAAAAGTCTGTCACCAATAGAAAGTGGAATTTATTTACCGCTGCGAATTACAACAACATCACCCTTGCTTGTTTTTGCATTTCCTATTGGCGATTCTTTTCCCATGGCAAGGCATCAGAATGGTAATGGTGAGACAGAAGATAAATATTCGTTTCATAGGTAAACTCCTTTTTTGTTAAAATTATGGATTGCCCATATTACGGGCGAGCATTTGATGCACGAATCCTGTTTTTCTTATTTATTTTTGATATTTATAACATTTATCGTTTATAAAATCAAACATTTAAATAAATTATTTTTTCTTTTTTGTAATGTATGCGGATAGAGCGATATTTACTTTCAGGTTTGTTATTTAATGGTAGTTGTTTTAATTGTGAAAATTGTGTTTTACGGTGCCGCATAAAAGTTTTCCTTCGCTGCAGGAGTTAGATTCGAATTGCAAGATCGGATGATCAATTTTGAATTTTTCATAAAGGATATGTCTTATTTTCTCCGCCAGTTCATCAACCACACTTAACATTTGATCCGGCGCTGTGATGTGTACCGCCAGGGCAATATTTTCGGCAGACGGATTCCAGACATGCAGATCATGAATTTCTTTAATACCATCGATTGATTCCAGACATTTTTGAATGTCGGATAAATCTATGCCCGGTGGTGTAGCGTTCATTAGAATAAGGATGCTGTCTTTTATAAGGCTCCAACCACTAAATAATATCATAGTGACGATCAGCCATGAAAATACAGGATCAAGCCAGAACCAGGGTTTGTAAAGCCAGACAAATCCCAATATTACAACAACCAGAGAGGCGGCAGCATCACTGAGCATGTGCAGAAAAGCGCTTTTCATGTTCAGATTTGTTTTTGAACCGGTATGCAGCATCAGAGCGGAAATAGAATTACCGGCAAATCCCAAAAGAGCAATCCAGATAACAAATTGTCCCGCTATCGGCTGAGGATTTCGGAATCTGTACCAGGCCTCTATCGCGATATAAGCGCCTGCGCCATACAGCAGAGCGACGCTAATTAACGTAGCAAATATTTCCACGCGCTTGAAACCGAAGGTGTGTTTATGAGTAGGACCACGTTTGCCCAGAAGCAAGGCAGCGTAGTTAATAACGAGAGAAACAAAATCACTTAAATTATGCAGGGCATCGCTGATGAGCGCCATACTACCGGAGACAATACCGCCGTAAATCTGTACTACCGGAATAATCAGATTCATAAACATGGAGACAATTAAGCGCTTGCCCCATGATGCTTCTGTGTGTTCGTGATGGTTATGCTCGTGTGTGGACAAGATTCCTCTTCCATAAATCTGGTATTTACCAGTAATCCTAGCATATTTCACAACCTATTAAAATCTGCATTAATGGTTGGCACTGTAATTATTATAAATATTTCTATTGACAAAACAATGGAGTATAATTATATGTAAACAAACTGACACTTAGAGCGTTGTTATGAAAAAAGACATTCGTGCCATAATAATTATCAACATTATAATTAGCTTCTGCATAGGAGGCCGGGGCGCGGTATAGTATTATTTATAAATAAACAAAATTCAAATCCGCTGCCAGGCAAACCCGGCAGCGGATTTTTTTTGAAGGAGAGAGGAAAATGAAAAATAAAGTACTGGTTTACGATACAACTTTACGGGACGGCACACAGGGGGAACAGACAAATTTCTCAGCGGAAGAAAAACTGCGCATAGCCCAACGCCTTGACGATGTTCATTTTCATTATATCGAAGGAGGCTGGCCGGGTTCCAATCCCAAAGATACACGTTTTTTCGAAATGGCCAAGAGCATAAAGTTCAAAAATTCACGCCTGACTGCCTTCGGCAGCACTCGTCGTGCGCATACCAAAACCGAATCGTGCCAAAATTTAAAAGCCCTGATCAAGGCCGATACTTCCGTTGTTGCCATTGTCGGTAAATCATGGGATCTGCATGTAACCGATATTCTTAAGACGGATCTTAATGAAAACCTGGCAATGGTTGCCGATTCCATCGAATATCTGAAATCAATGGGTAAGGAAGTTCTGTTTGATGCCGAACATTTTTTTGACGGTTATAAAAATAATTCCCGCTATACAACCAAAGTTGTTAAAACGGCTCTGGCTGCCGGATCTGATTTTATTGTTCTTTGTGATACCAACGGTGGTTCTCTTCCTGATGAAATTTGTGCTATTGTGAAAAGAATATCTGCTCATATTCCTATGGAAAAACTGGCGATTCACACACACAATGACGGTGGACTTGCCGTGGCGAATTCCGTTGCTGCTGTGCAGAAAGGCATTGTGATGGTTCAGGGAACTGTCAACGGTTACGGAGAAAGATGTGGGAATGCCGATTTGATTTCAGTGATTGCCAATTTGCAATTAAAGATGGGAAAAAAATGTTTGCCGCCGGAATCAATCAGACAGCTTACCAATCTTTCTCATTATATAAGTGACGTGGCTAATGTTCCGCCGATTAATTCCCGACCTTTTGTGGGACACAGCGCATTTGCGCATAAAGGCGGCGTACATGTGAGTGGTATAGTCAAAAACTCGGTTGCCTATGAGCATATTCAGCCGGAACTGGTCGGCAACCACCGGCGCGTTTTGGTTTCCGATCTGGCAGGGAAAAGCAATGTTGAATATAAAGCAAAGGAATTGGGTATTGATCTTGCAAAAAATGACTCTGTAATAAAAAAGGTAGTACACGAAGTCAAAATCATGGAAGACCGCGGATTTCAGTTTGATGCCGCCGATGGTTCGCTTTCTCTGTTGATTAAAAAGGCAATTGGTGAATTTGTTGCACCTTTCAATCTGGAAACATTCAGTGTGATTACTTCCCGCACTGAAAATAATCCGTGCCTTTCTCAGGCAACCATAAAAATATCGGTTGCCGGTGAAGAGGAATTGACCGCCGCAGAGGGAAATGGTCCGGTGAACGCCCTGGACCATGCCCTGCGCAAAGCATTGACGAAGTTTTATCCGCAGATTAAAGACATGCATCTGGTTGATTTCAAGGTGCGCACACTGGAAGGTTCGGAAGGAACCGGTGCGGGCGTTCGGGTGCTTGTAGATTCAACAGACGGCGAAGAAGTCTGGAGCACCATCGGTGTTTCTGAAAACATTATCGAGGCGAGCTGGCAGGCATTGGTTGACAGTATCCAATATAAATTGAGCAAGGAGGAAAATCTCAATATAAAATAGTACAAGTACGCTTTATTTTCTATCTGTTTGGCTTCCATTGCGTAAGAACTGTTTTTAGTATATAAATAAATCCTGAATTAGTGGCATAAACCCTGCTTAAAATTAATATAATAGTTTGACAATATTGTGTATTTGTGATAATTTTCCTCCC
>MAEO01000207.1 GCA_001683985.1 Smithella sp. M82 | reverse complement strand
CCCCAAAACGACTCCTATTAATCCGCCAATAAATAAACCTTTTAATAATTCACCATTCTTTTCGAACATAAAACACCTCCAAAATTATTTACGTTTAATTTCATTTATATGCAACATTGTTAAAATAGAGAAGCTAAAATTCCTGGCCAAGCATTAATTATAATTATAACACATTTGTAAAAATTAAGCTTAAAGAGAATAAAAAATCGGACATTCACATTATGTATAAGCGAATATCCGATTTATTTGACCTGCGAATTTATCTTGAAGCAATTATTTTGCAGTAGCAGCAGGCGCAGGAGCCGCTTCGGGAACAGGCGCAGGAGCCGCTTCGGGAGCAGGCGCTGCAGTATCTGCAGGAGCCGGCTGAGCAACAGGCGCTTCTACTTTAGGAGCCTCCGCCGGTGCGGGCTCTTCAGCTTTTTTGCAGCCTACAACCGCAAAAGTTAAAGAAACAACAAAAAGCACAGCGACAAAAATTGCAAATAATTTTTTCATTAACGCCTAACCTCCTTTTAGAAAATTCATAATGCCTGGCTTATAGCCAAGTTTACATATTGAGAAATAAGAATACGCTTTTTTTCAATCCTGTCAAGAATAAATTTTAAAGAATAAATTTTAATGATTTTCAAGGAATATGTCTGTATTGTCAGTAAGTTTTATATATGTTATTTTAATTAATATAAAAAACTTTGCGAAATTTTTGGAATTAAAATGTATATAAAAAAAAACACCGACAATAATTCAAAAAAACTTGAAAATTTAATGCAATTAATCAAAAAACTCCGTGCGCCGGACGGGTGTCCGTGGGATCAACAACAAAAAAAGGAGGATATAAGGAAATATATCCTGGAAGAGGCCTATGAAGTAGTTGATTCCATTGATAAGGAAAGCCCACCGGCGATAAAAGAAGAATTAGGCGATTTACTTTTTCAAATATTATTTCTGACTGAAATATGCGCTGAATTAAATTTTTTTTCTCTGAGTGATGTTTTAGACGGAATCACAGAGAAAATGATTCGCCGACACCCGCATGTTTTTGGCAATAAAAAAGTGAGCTCCGTGCAGGAAGTAAAGGAAAACTGGCAAAAAATAAAGAAAAAAGAACGGAAAAATAAAAACATTGATGAAAATGTATTTTCAGGCGTTCCTCTTTCACTTCCGGCTTTAAAACGAGCCCAGAAAATAACAGCAATCGCTTCTGTTTACGGATTCGATTGGCCTGAAACTCAGGATGTAATAAGTAAACTGGAAGAAGAAATAAAGGAGCTGAGTGCTGCCGTAAAAAAAAGCAAAAAAGATGATATTGAAGAGGAATTGGGTGATATATTATTTACCATGGTCAATGTAAGTCGTTTCCTGTCTGTTGACGCAGAAACCGCTTTATCGAAAACAACAGAAAAATTTTTACGTCGATTTTCCTATCTGACGGAACAATTATCTGCTAAAAGCATATCCCTGAAAGACGCAACTTTAGCCCAGATGGATGCTCTCTGGAATGAAGCAAAAGAAAAGGACGAAAAATGAAATATTTTCTTTGTGTATTAGGAATGGTTTTTATTATTGAAGGTTTGCCTTATTTTCTCTTTCCTGAAAAATTAAAAGTCTATCTGCTGAAAATAACAACTATCCACGATTCGACTTTACGATTTTTAGGAATATCCGCAATGATTGTCGGATTAATACTTATATATTTCGGACGCAGTTAAAAATAACAAAATGGAAATAAAAGATTTTTCATATTTTCTGCCCGATGAACTTATCGCTCAGCATCCTTGCAACAAAAGAGATCAATCACGCTTGCTTTTGCTGGACAAAAAAAAACAAAAAATGGCGGATTTTTTTTTCTTCCATCTACCTGAATTATTACAAAGCGGTGATGTTCTGGTCGTCAACGATTCCCGCGTTATTCCCGCAAGACTCTTTGGCAAAAAGCCGACCGGAGGAATCCTGGAAATATTGCTTCTAAACAGAAAAGCAAATAAAAAAGATTCTGAAACATGGGAAGTAATACTGAGACCGGCAAAAAGACTACATGAAAATGATGTTATAATTCTCGAAAATAAATGCGAGGCAAAGATTTTAGCCCGCATATCTGATAAAAAATGGCTGCTGGAATTCTTTTCACCTTGTGGTTTTGAATCTTATTTAAATTCTTTCGGCCGGGTTCCCCTGCCCCCTTATATTAAACGCAAAAAAAATGCCGAATCGAATATTGACAGAGAACGTTACCAGACTATTTACGCAAAAAATCCCGGTTCTATTGCGGCGCCAACTGCAGGACTTCATTTTTCATCTGATGTTTTACAAACACTACATGCTAAAGGCATCAAAATAGCTCCGATAACTTTGCACGTCGGGTACGGAACTTTTATGCCTATCGAAGTGAATGAAGTGGAAAAACATGTTCTGGAATCCGAATATTATGAAATAAGCGAAGACAGCAGTAAAATTATCAATAATTCTAAACGTGTAATTGCTGTGGGAACAACATCTGCCCGCACCCTCGAAAGCGCTTCTGATGAAAATGGGCATATAGAGGCAAAATCAGGTTTTACCAATCTTTTTATTTACCCGGGTTATAAATTTAAAAGGGTCAATGGTCTTTTAACTAATTTTCATCTACCAGAATCATCTTTATTTTTATTGGTCTGCGCCTTCGCCCATACAGACTTTATTAAAAAAGCATATCAACATGCAGTTGAAAACCGTTATCTTTTTTACAGTTACGGCGATTGTATGTTGATTATTTAACAAACCGTATTTACTTTCTACGTTTTAGGCGGCAAACAATTTCATTAAATAGCGCTAATCGAAGTCAGGAAATAAATATGCCTTTAAAATTTGATTTAATAAAGCAGGATTATTCCACTGCAGCCAGATTAGGTAAAATAGTAACTTCACACGGAACGGTGCATACACCGGCATTTATGCCGGTGGGCACACAGGGCGCGGTAAAATCTATGCTGCCGGAAGAAATCAAAAATTGCGGCGCTGAAATTATACTGAGTAATACCTACCATTTATATTTACGTCCCGGATACGAAATTATCAAAAAAATCGGAGGTCTTCACCGGTTTATGAATTGGTCAGGCCCGATTCTAACCGATAGCGGAGGATTTCAAGTATACAGCCTGGGAGCTTTGCGCAAAATCACACCTGACGGAGTAGTATTTCATTCACATATTGATGGTTCCAAGCATTTTCTCAGCCCACAAAAAGCAATCGAAATCCAGGAAGCTCTGAATTCAGATATTATGATGTGTCTTGATGAGTGTACGCCCTACCCGGCCACTTTTCTACAAGCCAAAGAATCACTGGCCTTAACAGTAAAGTGGGCAGATTTATGCATAAAATCCAGGAACAACACCGCACAGGCGCTTTTTGGCATTATTCAGGGAGGAATTTATCCGGATCTACGAAAAGAAGCAGTGGAACAATTAAGACATTTTGATTTTGACGGTTACGCTTTAGGCGGTGTCAGCGTGGGTGAACCTAAAGAAATAATGTACAAAATAACCGATTCAATCACTCCCTTATTACCCGAAACGAAACCACGTTACCTGATGGGAGTAGGAACCCCGGCCGATATAGTTTTTGCCGTATCACGTGGAATAGATATGTTTGACTGCGTTATTCCCACCAGATGCGCCCGTCACGGATTATTGTTTACAAATACAGAAAATGTTGTTATAAAAAATGCCCGTTGGCGGGAAGATAATAATCCTATTGAACAAACGTGCGATTGTTACACCTGCCGTAATTATTCCCGGGCATATTTACGTCATCTTTATGTCACCGGCGAAATATTGGCCATGATATTAAATACTATTCATAATATTCGCCATTATATGCGCCTCATGGAAAACATACGATTGGCGATTAGTGAAAGCCGTTTTGAAGAGTTTAAAAAAAGTTATTTCAACAAATAAGATGAATTTTAAATAATTCTGATAAAGAGCAAAATCAAGGAGGAATTAAAATTGATAAATTCAGCATATGCAATGGGTGGCTCCCCCGGTGGAACATCGACAGGCGGCGGCGATTGGGGTTTTCTTATAACCATGGCCGTAATTTTTGTGATTTTCTATTTTCTACTGATTCGTCCTCAACAAAAAAAACAGAAAGAACTCAAGGCCATGTTGGATAATCTCGCCTACGGAGACACAGTAATGACGACCGGAGGCATTCACGGTAAAATTACCGGATTAGCGGATGCTGTTGTCACACTCGAAATTGCCGATAAAGTAAGGATCAAAGTAGCCAGAAGCGCTATCGGAGCTATTCTTCAGAAATCCGGTTCGGCTGCTCCGGCATCTCCAACAAAGCCATAATCTATAAAAAGGGGCATTTTCATGTTCAAGTCTTTAAAGCTCAGAGGAGCTATAACTTTAATTGTTTGTCTCGGCTCTTTATATTTTTTAATTCCGACATTTATTTCCAACATCCCTTCCCCATGGAATAAATACGTATTTAAAGAGAAGATTCATCTTGGACTGGATTTACAGGGGGGGATGCATCTTGTTCTGGAAATTGACACAGATAAAGCTCTGGAAACAATGATGGAACGAACTTCCAATGATTTAAAAGAATCATTAATGGACAATAGAGTGCGTTTTCGTAATCTGGAAAAAACCAAAGGTGCCACTATTTCCATGGAATTAACCGATCCTGAAGGAAAAAACGCTCTGGAAAATGTTCTACGCGAACATTATCCCGACCTGGAAATAGAATCGGCCGACCCGCGGGAAAACGGATATTTTGTGACTTTAAAATTCAATGAAAAACGCGCAAACGAATTGAAAAAATTAACCGTGGAACATTCACTGGAAACTATCAGAAACAGAGTTGATCAGTTCGGCATTTCGGAGCCGGAAATCATACCGGAAGGAAACAACAGGATCCTCGTTCAATTACCGGGAATTAAAGACCCGGAAAGAGCAAAAAATCTGATCGGGAAGACAGCTCTTCTGGAATTTAAACTGGTTGATGACGAAAACTCTCTTGAAGAAGCTCTTCGGGGCAATATTCCTGAAGGAGACATTATTGCTTACGGAATACGCGCAGACAGATCCACGGGAGAAAGGGGTTCCAGTCCCTATTTGCTCAAAAACAAGACATTGCTCACCGGCGCTTCACTGGAAACAGCTAAGGTACAGATTGCCGACCGTTTCGGTGATGTTACTGTCGGTCTGAAATTTAATTCACAGGGAGCTGATGATTTTGAAAGAATAACCGGAGAAAATATCCGCAAACGACTGGCGATTGTGTTAGATGGCGTTGTCCATTCGGCTCCTGTGATTCAGGAAAAGATATCGGGAGGCCAGGCTCAGATTACCGGTAATTTTACAATGGAAGAAGCACGCGATCTGGCCATTGTTTTGCGCGCCGGCGCTTTACCGGCGCCCGTCAACATTCTGGAAGAAAGAACCGTCGGACCTTCCCTGGGCAGTGATTCCATCCGGCAAGGTGTCCTGGCCACAATTATCGGCTCCCTGCTCATTTTTCTGTTCATGATTGTCTATTATCGTCTTTCCGGCGCGGTGGCCGACGTTGCGCTCGTTATCCAGATATTGTTGATTCTGGCGATTCTCGCGGCTTTCCGGGCCACGCTGACCCTGCCGGGCATTGCCGGTATGCTTCTGACGGTCGGTGTCGCGGTGGACGCGAATATTCTGATCTTCGAAAGAATCCGTGAAGAAATGCGAACAGGAAAGACGGCCCGACTGTCTCTTGATACAGGCTATGACCGAGCTCTCATTACTATCATTGACACGCATATTACAGGCATTATCTCCGCCATTGTTCTCATATTTTTCGGAACGGGACCGATCAAAGGATTCGCGGTAACCACGATTATCGGTCTTCTGGCCAGTCTTTTTACCGCCATTTTCATCACAAAGGTAATCTTCGATTACGCTATGTGGAACTTTAACATAAAAAAAATTAGCATTTAAAATTCAAGCGCAAGCAGGAGATGCACTATGAGCATGGAGTTGATAAAACCCGGGATTAACATAGATTTTGTTGGAAAAATGAAATATGCGATGATTCTTTCCGCCCTTTTGATCGTCATCGGTATCGGATCGGTTATTTATCACGGCGGTTTTAATCTCGGAATTGATTTTGCCGGTGGATCGATTATTCAGGTGAAATTTTCAAAAAATGTCAGCGCCGACCAAATACGGGCAGCCTTCCAATCAACCGAACTGAAGAACAGCGCCATTCAGCAGTTCGGCGCCAATGAATTTCTGATCCGCACCCATCATTCCTTCTCCGATCAGAAGATGTTGGCGGTCAGTGTGGAACAACCCTTGACCACTGCTTTCAATAAGGATTATGAAATCAGGCGCGTAGAAGTCGTCGGCGCCAAAGTCAGTTCTGATTTCAGAAGCAAGGCGATCATTGCCGTTATTCTTTCATGGCTGGCTATATTGATCTATGTTTCGTTACGTTTCGAGTTTCGTTACGCTGCAGGAGGCATTCTTGCCTTGGTTCACGATACACTGATTGTTATTGGGGCGGTCGCTTTTTTTAATATGGAATTCACCATCAACATTCTTGCCGCGTTGGTTTTCGTGATTGGTTTTTCCATTAATGATACTATCGTCACTTTGGACAGAATCAGGGAAATCGTAAAACGGAATCCAAAACAGACGTTGAGTGACATCATCAACCTAGCAATCAATGAAACCCTCAGCAGAACCATTCTGACATCGTTAACCGTTTTCCTGACACTGTTAGCTTTGTATATTTTCGGCGGAGCCGTCATCCGCGATTTTGCATTCGCATTGCTGATCGGCACCGTTGCCGGCACCTATTCCACAATTTACATCGCCTGTACCAGTGTTCTTCTTTTTGAAAAACTGCAACCTTCGAAAATGATGAGGAAACAATAAATTGTCTTTTTTCACCACCATGGGCTTTACATTTTTTCTTTTCATCCTGTTTGCGGGTATTTTTTTAAATTTGTTTGGCTTACCCGGAACAGTTGTTATTTTTTTTGATGTTTTGTTTTATGCAATTTTTACAGGCTTTAATCATATCGGATTGAAGATTATCCTGCTTCTGCTTATTCTCTCCGTAATCGCCGAAACAATCGACGTATTCTTTGTCGCGGGGGGGACATCCCGATCTGTCGCTTCCAAAAAATCTTTGGGCACGGCGGCATTAGGAGCGTTCGCGGGAGTTTTTTTGCTCACGCCGCTTTGGGGAGGACCGGGAATATGGATAGGATTTTTTGCGGGAGGACTTGCCGGAACTTTGATAATGGAATTTATTCATCAATCAAAATTAAAGGCTCCTTTTAGAATGCCAGGTCGCGCTGTTTTTGCTATGATCGGAGGAAAGATGTTTAAAGGATTAATTTCCCTCTCTATGATCGCCCTTTCTCTATCCAACATTTATTCTTAGAGGTTAAAAAGTTTATATGTCTAAAAACAACAAAACAAAAGAAAAAACAAAGTCAAAAGTTAAAGAATACATTGAATCAATAATTATCGCGATTTTGATCGCCCTTTTTATCCGGACATTTATAATCTGCGCATACAAGATACCTTCCCGCTCCATGGTGCCGACACTCCTGGTGGGAGATCATATCCTGGTTAATAAATTTATTTACGGCGTAAAAATTCCTCTTTTAAGAAAAACTATTATTCCGGTTACCAACCCGCAAAGAGGTGATATTGTAGTATTTATTTTTCCCAATGACCGGTCAAAAGACTTCATTAAGAGGGTAATCGGCGTGGCCGGTGACAAGATCGAAATAAAAAACAAAAAAATATTTATCAATGATAAAGAATACAAAGATTCTTACGGTGTTTATAGCGATGGCATGATTTATCCGTCTTCCATCCAGAACCGCGACAATTTCGGCCCGGTTATAGTTCCCGAAAAATCTATTTTCGTTATGGGAGATAACCGTGATGAAAGCCTGGACAGCCGCTTTTGGGGATTTGTAAATCTAAAAGATGTGGAAGGAAAAGCTTTTATAATTTATTGGTCATGGAACCGCGAAGATCATAACCTTCGCTGGCAGCGACTGGGTAATATATTACATTAAAGAAAAAAGTACTGTGTTTTAAGCAAGGTTCTTTTATGCAGATAAGAATACTTTATTGATTATTTCTAATTGAAAATTGCCGCCAGAACCATTGCCCCGGACAGACAATTCAGGATAACAACCGTTGTCCAGGAAATAATATTCATCAACCTGCCGTTGACATAATTTCCCATTATTCGTTTATCATTGATTAAAAGAAGCATAAAAATCAGAATAAAGGGAAGTAAAATTCCGTTAATAACCTGAGAATAAAACATGATATCGATAAGAGGCACATTCGGCAGAAGAATAATTCCCGCGCCTAAAATAATCATTAACGAATACATGCCGTAAAATTGCGGCGCTTCCACAAATTTGCTGTTTAAACTTGATTCCCACCCGAACGCCTCGCAAATTGTATAGGCAGTAGAAAGCGGCAAAATAGAGGCGGCAAAAAGAGAAGCGTTGAGCAGGCCGAACGCAAACAAACAGGCAGCGTATGATCCTGCCAAAGGAACAAGCGCCAAAGCCGCATCTTTGGCTGTTTCAATTTTAATACCGTGTTGAAACAAGGTAACTGCACAAAGCATTATGATAAAAAACGCCACTACATTTACAGTTATCGAACCGAAGATAACATCCATTCGGGAATATTTATAGCTTTCCGCTTTTACGCCTTTATCCACTATTGACGACTGAAGATAAAACTGCATCCAGGGCGCAATCGTCGTTCCCACAATACCTATAGCCATCATAATCATTCCGGCATCGAAATTCATTGTTGGTGTAAGGGTCGCTTTCCTTATTGACGACCAGTCGGGATGCACAATAAATCCTGAAATAATATAGGCAAAATAAAAGATACACGCTGTAAGAAACACTTTTTCCACTGATTTATAATTCCCCTTCACCACCATCCACCACACAAGGAAAGCGCCAAACGGCACGGAAATATATTTACTTACACCGAAAATTTCCATACTGGCGGCAATCCCGGCAAATTCGGATAAAGTGTTTCCTATATTGGCCAGGAAAAGAATTATCATTAAATAAAAAGTGATTTTCGCTCCGAAACGTTCGCGAATCAGATCGGAAAGCCCCTTGCCGGAAACAACCCCCATACGGGCACACATTTCCTGAATAATGATCAAAGCCACGGTAACAGGAATAAGTATCCAGATTAATGCCAAGCCGTAATGAGCGCCGGCCAAAGAATAAGTGGTAATGCCGCCGGCATCGTTATCCACGTTAGACGTGATTATTCCCGGACCAATCAATGCAAAAAAAAGACCGATTTTCCCGAAGCCTTTTTGTAATATTTTTTCCCGAAGCTGTTTTATTTTATTCATCGTTCTTTTGCAGATTCAGTTTTAGTATTGTTTTTCCAGTTGCGGAGCGACAACGTCCAAAAGATTTTTAAATATGATTATTCCATGCATTTTTTCGTCTTCATCTACAACAGGAATAGCCGTTACTCCATATTTGACAAAATGTTCGGCAATTGTATCGTCATTATCGTCGAGTTTTACAGAAATAACCCGCTCATCCATCAACTCTTCCAGTTTCTTATCCTGATCGGCCAGAATCAAATCGCGCAAAGTTACCACCCCCAAAAGATGTTCTTCGTCGTCAGTAACATAAACGTAGTAAACCATTTCGATATCTTCCGCTTCCTGACGGAATTTTTCCAGTGTTTCCTTAACCGTAGCTGACCGACGAAAACTTAAATAAGATGTAGTCATCATACCCCCGGCTTCTCTTTCCGGATGAGTTAAGAGTTCTTTAACATCATCGGCAATATCCTTTTCCATTCCTTTCAGGATGACTTCAGCTTTGGCTTTGGGTAAATCAGCAATAAGATCGGCAGCTTCGGATAAAGACATTTCTTCGATAATGTCCGATGCTTTTTCCGAATTGAGATCGTTAATCAAACTAATCTGGACTTTGGGATCAGTTTCTTCCAATGTTTCAGCCGCAGTTTCGACATCGAGAGCCTGAAAAACAGCTGCACGACGCTTGGCATCCATCTCTTCAAGAATATCGGCCAAATCAGCGGGATGAATTTTACCCAATCTGTTTTGGGTAATATTCAAACGCAGCATGTCCGGCGAATGCAGCGGCTGTACAAATTTCCACGAAATAAACTGATTGGATAATTGATAGCCGAAAAGACCCTGGAAAATTATATCAAACGGTTTTATCAGGCCCATGCGACGAATCAAACCGCGAAACCCGACATCCACGTGAACAAGATGCATGTTTTGTTTTGTTCTCAGAAATTGCAGATCATTCACTCTTCTAATCTTTGCGCCATCCGTATCGACAACCTGTTTATCCAATAAGGAATCCTTGAGTAAAAGCTCCCCTTGTCGCAGATTAAGAGGACGCAACTCACTTGTTGAATGTATAGAAACCGATACATCTCCATTGAAATCAATAACATTTCCCCATGGAAGAAAAACCGGATTTTTTTTCGGGGCCGGACTTAATATTACACCGGTAACTATCGGAAAAGGATCAACAAATTCCGCGGCTAAATCATAGACCTTGCCTAAGACTTCTCCACCGGTTCCGATAACTTTTTTCCCGAGAATTCTGCTTAAAAATAAAAAAATCTCGGGATCCTGATTTATATCCATTTTTTCCTCCGAGTTCTTCGTTTATACCAGTTATTCTTTTTTAACAAAAGTCTTTTTGAACTTTTTTTCATCTTGACACTTAATTATCTTAGCTGTATATAAAATACAAGTTAGCCCTTTTAATTTAATCCGGTGAGATTGAAAAAGGAAAATGTAATGAAGAATTCATTAAAAATCATCAAGCCTTTCTCCATTGGGGGAAAGGCTTTTTTTTAACATTGCCCGAGGTTGATACATATGCCGAACAATAAAAACGTCAAAACGGTAATGGATAAGGATGGAATTGAACGATGCCTTACCAGAATAGCTTACGAAATTCTGGAAAAAAATAAAGGCATGGAAAACCTCGTACTTGTCGGCATAAGAACCGGCGGAGTTTACCTTGCCCAAAGACTGCAGAAGAAAATGTCCGATATCGAATGCAGCAAGATTCCTCTGGGCATCCTTGATATAACCCTCTATCGTGATGATATTTCCGCATCCAACAAAAAACCTCGTCTGGGGGAAACAAAAATAAATTTTTCTCTCGATGATAAAATAGTTATTTTAGTTGATGATGTTCTCTTTACCGGCCGAACCATCCGCGCGGCTATGGATGCCTTGATTGATTTTGGTCGTCCCCAAATGATTCAGCTTGCCGTTTTAATCGACCGCGGCCATCGCGAGCTTCCAATAAGAGCCGATTTCGTCGGCAAGAATCTACCCTCATCACTGTGGGAAGCCGTCCGGGTTGACCTGGTGGAAAAAAATGGCGTGGATGAGGTCGTGATAGAAGAAGAAACTTAAACTGATAACTTTTAAGGTCTGTTATGAAGTTCGAAAGAAAAGACATTCTGGGAATAAAAGAATTATCCGTTGATGAGATAAACTTCATTCTGGAAACAGCGGAATCTTTTCTGGAGGTCTCCACCCGTAAAATAAAGAAAGTACCGACACTTCGCGGTAAAACAATCATCAATTTGTTTTACGAAGCAAGCACCCGTACCAGAACATCATTTGAAATAGCCGGGAAAAGATTAAGCGCTGACACAATCAACATTTCATCTTCCACCAGTTCCGTTGTCAAAGGAGAAACTCTCATTGACACAGCCCGCAACCTGGAAGCCATGAATCCCGATGTTATTGTCATCCGCCACAGTGCTTCAGGAGCGCCGCACTTATTGGCTGCACTGGTTAAACAATCAATCATCAATGCCGGTGACGGCGCACATGAGCATCCCACACAGGCGCTTTTGGATATGATGACAATAAAAGAACATAAAGGAAAGATTGCCGGATTGAAGGTGGCAATAATCGGCGATATCGAACACAGCCGCGTGGCCCGTTCCAATATTTACGGCCTGTCCAAAATGGGTGCCAATGTTGTTTTAGCCGGTCCGGCTACCATGATGCCGCGAAATATCGAACAAATGGGAGTAAAAGTATTCAATAAAACAGAAGAAGCTATTGAAGATGCCGATGTAATAATGATGTTGCGCATTCAATTGGAAAGACAAAAGCAAAGTATCTTTCCGTCATTGCGCGAATATTCCCAACACTACTGCCTTAATCGTAATAATATTAAGACGGCTAAAAAGGATGTCATCGTCATGCATCCGGGACCAATCAACCGCGGCGTGGAAATATCGCCCGATATTGCTGACGATCCCTCTTTCTCTGTAATTCTCGATCAAGTAAACAAAGGTGTAGCCGTCAGAATGGCTCTGCTTTATCTGCTCACCGGAGGCAGCGAATGAAAATGTTATTAACCGGCGCGAGAATAATAGACCCCGCGCAAAACATAGATTCCCGGATGGATATTTTTCTGGAAAACGGGAAAATTGCCAAAGTCGGCGTAAATCTTTCCAAGTCGTCAAAATCGAAAGATTCAGACAAAACGACGAAGATTATTGATTTGACCGGAATGATTCTTGTGCCAGGCCTGATCGACATGCATACACATCTTCGCGAACCTGGTTATGAATACAAAGAAACAATAGCGTCAGGTTCCGCTGCCGCAGTCGCAGGTGGATTTACATCTATTGCCTGTATGCCCAATACCAATCCGATAAACGATAACCGTTCCATTACGGAATTTATCAGAAGAAAAGCGGCAGAAGCTGCACTGGCTAATGTTTATCCTGTAGGCGCTATCAGCACGGATTCGGCAGGTTTAAAACTTACGGAATTCTGGGATCTCAAAGAAGCCGGTATAGTTGCCCTCTCCGATGATGGTCAGCCTGTGATGAACGCCGCTCTGATGCGTAGAGCAATGGAATATGCTTCTTCCCTGCAATTACCGGTTATTTCGCACTGCGAAGACACAAATCTTTCGGCAGACGGCCTGATGAATGAAGGTTATTACTCTACAATTCTGGGATTACACGGCATCCCCGGTGTTGCCGAAGAAGTAATGATAGCCCGCGATATACTGATTGCAGAATTTACCGGAACGCCCGTTCATATAGCGCATGTCAGCACAGCCGGTTCCGTACGCCTGATTCGCGATGCCAAAAAAAGAGGATTAAAAGTAACAGCGGAAACTGCTCCGCACTATTTTACTCTGACTGATGAAGCGCTGCAGAGCTATGATACCAACTTCAAAATTAATCCGCCGTTAAGAAGTAAACAAGACGTCGTGGCCATCAAAGAAGGGCTTGCCGATGGAACAATTGATGTCATTGCCTGCGATCACGCTCCTCACGGACGTACGGACAAGGAAGTGGAATTTGAATACGCTGCCAATGGAATAAGTGGTTTGGAAACGTCACTGGGATTAAGTTTAAATCTAATCAGCAATAAAATTATTAACTGGCCGGAACTAATTGCCAAAATGAGCTTGAATCCGGCACGCATTTTAAATTTAACGAAAGGAACCCTGGAAACAGGAGCTGATGCCGATATTACAGTAATTGATCCGCAAGTTAAGTGGACTGTCGATGTGCAGGCGTTTCGCTCACGCGGTAAAAACTCTCCTTTCCATGGACGCAAAATGCAAGGCAAGGCTATTCTTACTATCGTAGGCGGTGAAATCAAATACGATGATCGCTAGAGAAAATCACAAAACCACCGGATTTGTCCTACGCACATTAAGCTATAGTGAATCGGATTTAATAGTAACTTTCTACAGTCACGATTTCGGCAAGTTCAGGGGAATTGCCAAAGGCGCCAAAAGAAGTAAAAAAAGATTTGCCAACGTCTTTGAACCTTTTTCTCTGACAAACATCATTTTTACACGTAAAAGCCGCGACATGCTTGCCTTCATCGAATCCTGCGATATTATCGATCATTTCAATACTATTCGTCAGGATATGGAAAAAATCCTGATTGCTTCCTATTTCATTGACCTTACGGATCACTTCAGTCCGGAAGGAAAAAAGAATGAGAAAGTATTT
This sequence comes from Smithella sp. M82, assembly GCA_001683985.1. Lineage (GTDB taxonomy): Bacteria > Desulfobacterota > Syntrophia > Syntrophales > Smithellaceae > Smithella. Next base: position 5,381 of record MAEO01000207.1, on the reverse strand, counting down.
GAACTTCTACAGGACTTTCTTACGATACTGGGCAGAGAAAAAACATCGGATGCCGCAGTGCGCTTTTTTGAAATACGGCTGCTTAAGTTAGCAGGCTTTGAACCGGCTCTCGATCGTTGCATAATCTGTAAAACACCGGTGACCAACGGAAACTTATATTATTTTCATGCCAACGATGGCGGAATCAAATGCAGCGCTTGCGCCAAACCTCAAAGATATGAAAAGCCGGTTTCTGCAGGTACAGTGCGCACTCTTCTTCTCGGTAAAGAAATGGACATTGACAAAATTAAATTAATCACCCTCACTGATTCCTCGGCTATGGAGTCACGCAGCATTTTGACTGAATTCATATCTCATGTACTGGGTCGCGAAGTAAAATCCCTCAGAGTTATGGAACAGGCGCGCAAATTTTGTCTCTGATGTTCTCTTTTACTGATCCACATTACTAACAATCATACTACTTTTTTACAATTACCGGTTGAAAGAACGTAATCCCGGAAATTAAAGGCAGTACCCTTTGCGTTCCATAATTCCTAACAATTCACAATGACCTAAATCACACGCTTTTTGCACATCAGAGCAACCCCTTTCCATGTTGCCGAGCATTAAATAGGCAATTCCGCGATTGTTATAAACAGGGGCATAGTCGGGTTTCAGACGAACGGAGCGATCATAATCATCAATTGCCTGCTGGTATTGACCGAGTTTATTGTAAACGGTTCCTCTGTTATAGTAAGCATAAGAATAATCCGGCTTAAGACTTATTGAATAATTGAAGTCTTCAAAGGCCTGCATATAATGGCCAAGCTCACCATAGGCAGCTCCCCGACCATTATACGCCATATAATTATCCTTGGTTACCTGCAGGGCATGATTCCATAATTCGATACTGTTTTTCCAGTAACCACATTGCTTCCACGTTAAGAAAGACATTAACGTAAATATGATCACTGCAGCAGGGAATAAAAGTTTCCTGCGGATACTTTCATTTTTAATCAACGGAGGAATACCCCAGGCCAGTATCACGGCTATTCCTATGGATGGCAGATAAGTATAGTTATCATGCATGGAATGAGCTGTTGATCTGATAATACCTATTACGGGCAAAAGCGCTATTGAATACCATAACCATCCGACTAAAAGATAAGGCCAACGCTTCCATGCTATGATGACGCCAATGCTTATTAAAATAATCAATAAAGTCGATCCGAGGATCTGCCATGACGGGAGTTGATCCGAAAAAGGATAAAAAACGGCCAGATCATGAGGCCAGAAAATTTTTTCCAGATAAGCCGCAAAAGATACCGGCGCGTTGGCAATCCTTGCACTAAGCGGAAAAGTGCTGACAAATAAAACGCGTTGAGCGCGAATAGTTATGACGGAAAAAACAGCGGACAAAATAAAAAAAGGCGCTTTTTCTTTAATTTGCCATAGAATTGCATTGCTTTTGTGCAACTCAAATCGTTTTAAAGGCCAATAATCCAAAAGAATCATCATAACCGGCAGAGTAACAACCATCGACTTGCTCATCAGGCCGCAGACAAAAAAACAAAGAACAAGCAAATATCTGCTTATTACAGGTTTATCAGCATAATAGACATAAAAGCATAATGTCAGCATCCAGAAAAAAGCGCTTAAAACATCTTTTCTTTCAGCTATCCAGGATACCGATTCGACATGCAGCGGATGAAGAGCAAAGAATGCAGCAATAAAAGCGCTTTTCCAGATTGCCCCGGTCATGCGATGGAAAAGCCGGAACAATAATAACGTACCCAGGATATGCAGAATAACATTGGTCAGATGATACCCCCCGGCATTCAAACCGTAAATTTGATTATCGAACATCAAGGAAATCCATGTCAGAGGATGCCAGAATTCTGCATGAAGTGTATTGAACGCCCAACAAATACTGCCCAAGGTGATTCCGGACTGGACATAACTGTTACCCGTAACATAAACATCATCATCAAAATTGACGAAGTTATATTGCTTTAACTGTATGAAAACAGTAAACGTAACAACAGTTAAAATGACATATATTATAAGTTGCTGTTTTTTCGGATTAAGATTTATCTTATTTAACATGATGATTACTCCAAGGTGCTTTTATCACATGTTATTTTCGCGTTCAGCTTTTTTCTATCATCACTGATTAAAAGGCATATGCCTTGTAAAAGAATAATACAATATTTGATCTGAAAAAATGCGCCTTAATCCTTTATTTGTGCAAGGTCATTTTTTTTGCTAGTATCTTGTCCCGTAAGTAAATTGTCATATCGACCGAAGGCGAAAGCCCGGCGTATGCTCGGGGAGATATCTTAATGCGCCTTAATCCTTTATTTGTGCAAGGTCATTTTTTTTGCTAGTATCTTGTCCCGTAAGTAAATTGTCATATCGACCGAAGGCGAAAGCCCGGCGTATGCTCGGGGAGATATCTTGTTGTGTTCTTATGACCATTAAGATTTATCGCTTCGCTTCGTAATGGCATTTCTTAAATGAATTTACGGGATACAATTCTAGTATATTTTAAAGAGGCTTTAAAATGCGCAAACCGGAGTTATTGATCCCTGCCGGTAATCTGGAAAAATTGAGAACAGCTATCTTGTATGGCGCTGATGCCGTTTATACTGGAGTGGAAGGATTGAGCCTGCGAACAGGTTCGGCGGAGATGAACATTGAAGATTTGGCACAGGGAGTAAAGGAAGCTCATGCCAATGGCGTCAGAATCTACGCGGCAGTCAACACTTTTGCCCGCAACACCGATTTGGATCAGGCAAAAATAATAATCCCTCTGCTTTCTACTATTGGAATTGATGCAGCAATCGTCAGCGAACCGGGAATGCTGAAAATAATCAAAAATTCAGCTCCACAGTTACCCATTCATTTAAGCACGCAGGCAAATACTACAAACATCGAAGCCGTGCGTTTCTGGCGCGATCAGGGAGTGAGGCGAATTATTCTGGCGCGGGAACTAACTTTAAAGGAAGTCGGAGACATTGCTAAGGCTGTTCCGGACATGGAGTCGGAATTTTTCATTCACGGGGCAATGTGCATGGCCTATTCGGGGCGTTGTTACTTATCGGCATTTCGCAACAGGCGAAGCGCCAATGAAGGTGATTGCAGTCAACCCTGCCGCTGGGAATATTTTCTTTATGAATCCACAAGACCCAACGATCCGCTTATTCTGGAGGAAGATGAACGCTATAGTTACCTTCTCAGCTCAAAAGATTTGTGTCTCATCGAATATTTGCCCGAAATTCTGGCATCCGGCGTTACAGGCCTTAAAATTGAAGGCCGGATGAAATCAGCTTATTACGTAGCAGTAGTAACCCGCACATACCGACAGGCATTGAATGCTTTAATACGCCAACAAGAAAAATATCAATTTCAAGAAGCATGGATTGACGAACTTACAAAAATTTCCAACCGTGGCTACACGACCGGTTTTGCTTTTGCTGAAGAAAAAATAACTGAAACAAATCCAGATATTAAGTATATCCAAACTCATGAACCGGCAGGTATAGTACTTAATTACGATGGAATACAAAAGAGAATTACACTTGATGTTAAAAACCGCATAAAAATCGGTGACCGGTTGGAAATTTTATTGCCCGAAGAAATTGTTCCAATAGAAATCAACTCCATGACTGACTGCAATGGCAACAATATTTCAGAGGCTCACAGCGGTTCTGAAATTTATATTCCTTATGAATACGAAATACCTATAGGAGCTCTGGTGCGTCAACAAATCACACCCCCATCATAAGCATTTGAAAAAATTGTCATATATACCAGCTACGATTCTTTTAAACTGGTTTGGCAAAACATTTTATTTATTGTATTATCGGTGAACAGAATTGAACTTTAATAAATATCTTGACACATTGCTGTCCAAAATATCCTAAAGCTGACGTATTCGGTATGGCCGCGGAACGACCTCACACTTTTGAAACATCAGCGCTGGGCGCGGCAATTGACGCTGCTGCCGGGCTAAAACTCTATCCTGACTTTCCATCCGCAGTCAGAAGCATGACCAGAACAGGAAAGATATTTGAACCATCTTTAAAAAATCATCAGCTCTACGATGAACTTTATAAAAGAGTTTATCTGAAAATGTACGGACAGCTTAAACCGCTGTTTAAGGAAATCAAAGAAATTACCGGTTATCCAAAGTAACGGAAAGTATATCGGCAATTAATCACCGCGCAACCCGCTTTTTGATGAGCCAAGCGAAGACTTGCCCGCCTTTTGCTTTGCAAATTATTTATGGTTTATGATTTCTATACCTTTTTTAATTATTTCATTGACGATAAAATCGTTTTCCTCGGATAAATAATCTTCCCAGGGGAATGCTATAGTTTGAATATCGCGCTTAAATTTTCCGCCAGACGCAATTAATCTTGCCATGATTTCCAGTCTGTTATCTTCCGTAATCTGTTTGGAAAAAATGGCTATGTCAATATCGCTGCGTTTTTTTATGTTACCGTGCGCATAGGAACCAAACAATATTGCTTTATCAATGTGACATATTTCTTCAACATCACGCAAATAATCATTAAGCGTTTTTATGATTGCAGCAGGGATTTTAGCCATTGGAAAAGAACCTCTGTTTGTTTAAGTAATGTATAACTTTTATTACTATCAACCAATATGGAGAGCTTTTTCTTGTAAGATGGATAGCGGCCTTCAATATAATAAGCTGTTAAAGTTGATACAGTTTCATTCTGTTCGGGCGATAATTTCATGTCAAGTAAATTTGCCAGATAAATAATATTATGAGTCATCGGTGCTTCGTTATCAAATTTCTGAATGTAATTTGCTTTCAAAATTTTTTCTGTTGCCTGCTGACACATAAATACGGCATAAAGATAACGACCGTTCTCATGCATTGCACGCGCGGTATCCATATCATATTGAGCTATGTCCAGCCAATATTCTATCTTTCTGGATTTATTCAAATTAACCTCTGTAATTTGACAGATCTTGAATAAAGTCTATTTTAAATCAATTTGTTTGTCAAATTTAAATGAACTCTCCCCGCAGCAAACAAGTCTTCGCATAAGGGTAGATATCGGTACGCTTCGTTATCGTCCATGAATATCTTCCGACTCTCTATCCCTCTGATCATGATGTGATGTAATACGCCAGGGGCGTCTAGTAGAGCGTTTCCTGAATAATGTGACAGACAAGACGCCTGTCCTACTGTATTAAGTTGCAAGCATCCAAAGGGGTAGGACAGCCGTCTCGGCTGTCCTATAATTGCTATGTTATTTTGTGAACGCTCTACTGGTATTGCGTTTCATCAATATATATGCAATCCAATAAATAACTTGACATAGAATCAATTTCCTATTATCCTGTCCCTGCCAAAACAGGAAGGA
>MAEO01000031.1 GCA_001683985.1 Smithella sp. M82 | reverse complement strand
GATTTCGTCCGGCATTCGCCGGACGCCCGGCGCATGCCGGGCGAGTCGATCCCGTTACGACCACTTCGGTACCTCTCCACATCGATATCAATCGGACGAGCCGGCTTTTATCCTCTTTTCCCGAAAAAATCTACTCAATATTTCCCCGCATTCTTCCCGCAATATTCCTTCCGTTATTTCCACATGATGGTTTAATCTTTCATCACTCAACACGCTATACAATGAAACCACCGCACCGCACTTCTGATCACGCGCCCCGAAAATTACGCGTGCCAGTCGTGCCTGAATAATTGCTCCGGCGCACATTACACATGGTTCGATTGTAACAAAAAGTTCCGCATCGGCAAGCCGGTAATTGCCAATTTTTTCTCCCGCCTGCCTCAATACCAGCATTTCTGCATGCGCAGAAGGGTCGCTCCTCATAATAGGAGAATTATGCGCCCGTGCTAAAATACTACCTTTACGCACCAATACAGCTCCTACGGGGACTTCACCAAGGCTATACGCTTTTTGCGCTTCTGCCAAAGCTATTTTCATGAAATCATTATCTGTCTGCATTTTTATATTACCAATTGATTTCCCATAATTCTTTAGTGAAAGAAAGGTCGAATCTATTGGATAACACTTCTGTCATAGCGCTGACTTTAATGAAAAGATTACAGATGGCGTTTTTCTCTTCTTCATTCCGATTATAAATTCGGTTTTATTTCGTCGATATTCGAACCGGCTTTTTTAAGCAGTTCAATGATTTCGGTCTGCCTGGATTCGGGTAGAGATTGAATCTTTTCCGTTTGATTATTTATGTAATCAATTTTCGCTTTTAATTCATCCAACAATGGAGAAAGATTGACCGGCTGTTTTACGGCCCGCGGTTGTTTTAATTCTTCCAATTGGATGCCTGCTTTAATTCTTATTTCTTCCATGTATTCAGGAATTGTTACATCAAACCCCAGTTTTTGCCGGATTAACGAAGCAAGAACCTCCTGTGCGCCGGTTTCACCGTGTATCAAAAACACCGGCATTTTCTTGTTCTGAAAATTTCCCAGCCAGTCCAGAAGCTGGCTCTGCCCGGCATGAGCGGAAAAACCGCCAATAGTCCATATCATGGCTTTTACGGCGATATCTTCGTTAAAGATCCTTATTTTCTTTGCGCCTTGAATAATATTTCGGCCTGGAGTTCCCTCGGCCTGAAAACCGACAAAAACAATACTCGCTCCTGGACGCCATAAATTATGCCTCAGATGGTGTCTGATTCTTCCGGCATTGGCCATACCACTGGCGGAAATAATGATTGCCGAACCTTCCATATCATTTATCTGCATGGATTGTTCAGTGGATGAGGAAAATTGAAGCTGCGGTAAATCCAGAGGATCTTCACCGTTTTTCAAAAGGCTTTGCGTCTCCCCGTCCAGATAAGAGCGGTAATGCCGGAATATTTCCGTTGCCTTAATAGCCAGCGGGCTGTCCAGAATTACAGGTATATCCTTGGGCAGCCTTCCATCGCAGTTGAGAAGATAAAGCGAATACAGCATTTCCTGCGTTCTTTCCACGGCAAAGGCGGGAATGATTATTTTTTCTTTTCTGGAATAACTATATTGAATAGCTTCGGCCATTTCATTTAAACTGTCTTCCTCGCCTTTATGATCGCGATCGCCATATGTCGATTCCATAAAAAGAAAATCTGCGTTACTGACGGTAACGGGATCTTTCATCAAAAGTTGATGGCAACGACCGATATCACCAGAAAAAACCAGTTTTGTGGAGGAACCGTTTTCCTCAATGAATAATTCCAGTATAGCTGCACCCAGGATATGGCCGGCATCCAAGAAATTGGCTTTAATTCCGTTTCCGGGGACAAAAATTTCATTGTAGGTTTTTGTTTTGATTAACGGACAAACAGCTTCGGCATCTTTCTTTGTATAAAGAGGCAGAATTTTTTCATGTTTGCCGTAGCGTTGTAATCTTTTTATTCTTGAGGACGCTTCCGTTTCCTGAATATGAGCGCTATCCAAAAGCAGTATTTTTATAAGATCTCCGGTCGGCTCAGTCGCATAAACAGGACCGCGAAATCCGTTTTGCGTCATACGGGGAAGCAATCCCGAATGGTCTATATGAGCATGCGTTATGATAAAAAAATCAATATTCTTCGGATCGTATACAGCTACATCCCCGTTGCGTTTTTCAACTTCGGCATTACCCTGGTGCATACCACAGTCAATAGCAAATCTTGTTTTGTCTGTTTCTATAATGAAGCAGGAACCAGTGACCTCTTTTGCTGCTCCGAGAAATTTAATTTTCATTAGAAATCCTTTTTGACGAATTTGATAATATCAGCACGGTCGAACGTTCCTGAACTGAAAAAATAAACACATCTCTCCTTAATGGGATAAGGTTAACAAACAATTTTTCAACAATAAAACCGTTTTGCTGCTTGCTGTTTCTATTTTCTACATTGAAGCTTTAGCCGCCTTCTTCAATTTCTTCGCTTCTTTTTTTTCTTTGGCGGATTTAGTGGGTTTTTTCTTACTATCTTTTTTTACATCTTTTGATTTACTCATAATTTAATCCTCCATTTTCAAATTAATTAATATTTATCGAAAAAAGCTTTTAATCACAAACATCAATGCAGGCTAAATATAATAAAAGGGATGTGTTTCGTCAAATACAAAAATGTAAAACTTCTTTTTATTGACAATAATCCGGTGATTAACATAAGTTTATACTATATAGTAGGTAAAAAGCTCATGACAGAAATTGACAACATTAAACCGGTCATACTTGCCCGTAATTTGAAAAAATCATTTGGTTCGTTTACTGCGGTAGACAACATTTCCTTTGAAGTTGATAAAGGAGTCTGTTTCGGTATTCTGGGACCTAATGGCGCAGGTAAAACATCTACCGTCAAAATGATTTATGGCTTTTCACCGATTACTTCCGGCGATATTTTTGTTTTCGGACTGGACATAAAAAAACAATACAGAAAAATCAAGGCCCGCATTGGCGTATGCCAGCAGGACAATACCCTTGACCCCGATCTGACGGTAATACAGAATTTTGAGGTATTCGCCCGTTATTTTGATCTTGATAAAAAAACAGCCATTGAAAGGGCTTCTTCCTTATTAAAATTTTTCGCCTTGGAACAACGACGCAAAACACGTGTCACTGAACTTTCCGGAGGAATGGTGCGCAGACTGGTAATTGCCCGCGCCTTAATCAATCAGCCTGAACTTTTGATTCTGGATGAACCGACTACAGGCCTTGATCCGCAATCACGCCATCAGCTTTGGGAGCGGCTGGAAAATCTGAAAAAGCAGGGCATAACTATTTTACTGACGACGCATTACATGGATGAGGCGGCGCGCCTTTGCGATAGCCTGGTCATCATGGATCATGGTAAAATCCTGGCACAGGGATCGCCCCAATCATTGATCAGTGAATATACGGGAGAAAATATTATTGAGGTCGCCGAACCGGAAGATGTTTTACGCACGTTTTCCCGCGAAAAGAAAGTCAGGCAGGAAGATTTGGGGCATCGTCTGATTCTTTACGCCGAAAACGGGCACGAACTTTACCGGGAAATCTGCAGCCGCTTCACTCATAAAAGCTGTATATTACGATCAGCGACTCTTGAAGATGTCTTCTTGAAATTAACGGGAAGGGAGCTGCGGGAATGAATGTCAACATCTCCACCCGATTCATCCGAATCTGGCAGCGCAATCTTACCGTTTATCGGGAAAGCTGGAAGGTAAATTTTCTGCCGCCGCTTTTGGAGCCTTTTTTCTATCTTCTGGCTTTCGGAATCGGTTTCAGCGGTATGATCAATTCTGTCACTTATGCTTCAAAAGAAGTGTCTTATGTGAGTTTTATCGCGCCTTCGCTGGTAGCGATAAATATTATGAATAACGCGTTTTTCGAAAACACTTTCGGTTCCTTTGTACGGATGTATTACCAAAAAACGTTTGATGCTATGATGGCTACTCCGCTCAACGCCGAAGAAATTATAACCGGCGAAATAGTCTGGGGTGCGACCAAAGCAGTTATCGGCACGGTTTTAATGCTCGCTGTTATAAGTTTCTTCGGATTGGTGAGTTATCCGGCAGGACTTTTAATAGTGCTCGCAGCATTTTTAGGTGGAATTGCCTTTAGTTCGGTGGCCATGTTATTCACCGGCATGGTGGCAAGAATAGAGTTGTTTAACCTACCGATATTTTTATTTATTACACCCATGTTTCTCTTCAGCGGCACATTTTTTCCTTTAACCGGCCTACCTTTGGGGGCACAAAAACTAGCTTTTTTATTACCGTTGACCCATCTGGTTAACCTTGTCCGGGCACTTAGTTTTGGCTTGTTTAATGCAGAGGCATTGATTGGTTTCTGTTATCTTGTTATATTTTGTCTTATTATGTTTCCGATCGCTATTTTCAAAATGCGCCGCAGACTGATCAAATGATGTTTGATGCCCCAAAAAGAAATATATCTTGACTATTAACATGTAGTATGACCAAGCAAGCATTAAAGAAAATACCGTTCATATTTATAAACGGGTTATAACCATCAAGGGCTTTCGAGTCCTGATAGTTTTTTCCTTAAACAATAAGGATATTAAGAGGTAAGGCATGCAAGCCCCTCACTTTTTCCTTCCTTCTCAACCAGGAGACGGATGGGGGTGATTTTGATGCTTTGTGGAACCCCATCGGGGAATGAAAATTAAACAATAAGAAAGGGGATTAAAATGAATAAAAATTTGTATGTCGGAAATCTATCGTATAAGGTCACAGATGAGGACCTTAAATCCAATTTTTCTGAAGCAGGAGAAGTTGCCTCCACAACAATCATTAAAGACAAATTTACAGGCCAATCCAAAGGTTTCGGCTTTGTCGAAATGAAAACGGAAGAAGGTGCAGCGGAAGCGATAAAAAAATTTAACGGTGGAATGCTCGACGGCAAAGCAATAACCGTCAACGAAGCAAGGCCGAAGAAAGAATTCGGCACAGGTGGCGGAGGTCCCCGAGGCGGCGGCAATCGCGGCGGCGGATTCAACAGAGGCGGACGGAGCGGCGGTGGGAACCGTGGCGGCGGTGGTGGACGCTACTAGAATTATTACGCCAGTAACACATATTCAGCGTCATTCTCGCGTAGGCGGGAATCCAGTAATTTACAAATAAAGAGCAGAAGGTTTTGTTGAAAACCTTCTGCTCTTTTTGTTTTAGAAATCAAATTTTTCAACTCCCAGCATATCGGCCTGGATAGTTTTCATCTCCGGAGCATATTTCGTTGCAAGCTCAAGCATTTTCCCGGAAAAATCAACACCTGTAACATTCCAGCCGCGATCAATAAATAATCGGGGGAACGGTTCGCCGGCACCGCATCCCAAATCAAGCAGCTTGCCCTTTTTTGATCCCCGTCCTTCATAAAAAGAATTGAAGACTTCCGTCATGTCAAAAAGTTCACGGTTCTTTTCATACGTTTGGGCAAAACCATCATAGATTTTTTGCAGGGGAATATTCATGATATATTTATTCTGCACGCAGTTAATCAAAAAGTGTAATCTTGTTCAATGCAGAACATTTTCAAGGAAATTCTTTCAATTGCTGTTCGGAAAATGTTCCTCAAGATAAATTTATCGCCGTCTGTATGCTCTTGTTGGACGAATTCGTGTATTCGGTAAACTTTTCGGCGATGGTTTTTATCACATATTCGAATTCCGCTTCGTCTTTGTCCAATAACGTCATGCGAAATCCCAGCAAAGAAGTAAAGAAAGATGTCAGAGGAACCACGCAAATTCCGGTTGCAGCCAGAAGATAATAAACGAATCTTTTATCGTGTTCGATAGGTTCCTTAACCAGAGTCTCTACAAATTCCCTTACTTCCTTGTTTTTAATATGAAGCCTCTGATTACTGTTTAGTCCGGATTCGTTGAAAACAATGGTCATATAAAACGCACCATTTGTTTTATTGACCATCAGGCAGGGAACGTCTTTTAAAATGTCATAAGCTATATGCGAAAGTTTTTCATAGTGCTTTTTACGTTCATTCAGGTAATCCTGATATTTCGGATGTGTCATTATTCTGGGAATCGCCAGTTGCGGAAGAGTGGTTGAACAAACCTCCGACATTTTCTGATGCAGAATTGTGTTAATGAAACGATCGAAAATAGGATCCTTACCGGCGTTGTATACTTCCATCCAGCCGCAACGCGAACCGGGCCACGGAAGTTCCTTGGAAACTCCTTTCATGCTGATTGCCGGAACGTTACCGACAATATCGGAAAGCGGAACAGTTTTTTTACCGTTAAAAACAATATTAATGTAAGTTTCGTCAAAAATAACAAAAAGATCGTTTTCTTTGGCAATCCTCACGACTTGCCTCAATGTTTCTTCAGGATAAACAAAACCTGTCGGATTATCGGGATTAATAACCAGAATTCCAACAATCGCTTTGTGGCTTCTCACTTTCTGTTCCAGTTCCCGCATATCCGGAGACCAGCCGTTATAGGGATTCAAACGATATGTATTAGGTGGAAACGAAGCATGCAGAACTTCCGCCATGAAGTGTGTGGAATAGGTCGGCTCCGGCATAATCATACGGGCGTCAACCTGAATAGAGCTGTAAGCGCGCGCAATGGCATCACCTAAACCGTTAAAGAAGATTATGTCTTCCGGCGTAATTTGCACCTTGCCGCGTCCGTTGAGACGCTCGGCAAGAAATTTTCTTGTGGAATCAACACCTTTTGTCGGCGAGTAGGCGAAAGATGCATCATCTTTAATTATTTCGGTAAGAACTTCTTTCATCCAATCGGGAACTTTTTCTCCCTTTTGCACCGGATCGCCGATATTCTCCCAGATTACATTAACGCCCAACTCCCTGAACTTGTTAGCGATAAGAACGATATTACGGATTTCATATGTCAGCCCGCTACCGCCGCGAGAAATTTCAAAACGCATAAGTATTCTAACCTCTTATATATTGTTTTATATATTGTTGGCTGTTTCATAATACATATTTGTTTAAATTTCCAGTTTTTTATGTTATCGGAGCACCAAATCGTATTTCAGGTGTGTGATATCAGGAAAGGAATAAAATGGAAGAAACAAAAAGTTTTTCAGAATTACTTAATGAAACAAATCTTACTCCCCGGCGTTTTTCTGCAGGAGAAAGGATTGATACTGTTATTGTGAAAATTACACCGGATTGGATATTTATAGATCTGGGAGCAAAAAGTGAAGGTTACCTTGATAAAAAAGAATTTACAGATGAAGACGGCAATCTTGCTGTGAAAGAAGGCGATTCCATCACAGCCTACTTTCTTTCTTCACGCCACGGGGAAAAGCTTTTTACGACCAAATTATTGACAAGCAAAAGCGTCAATGACTTCCTGTTCGACGCTTACAAAAATCAAATTCCTCTGGAAGCAACAGTAGAAAAAGAAATAAAAGGAGGTTTTTCCGTTAAGATTAATCAAAACGTCAGCGGGTTTTGCCCTTATTCGCTGATGGATATAAAAAAAATAGACGATGCCGCTTCTTATATCGGTAAAAAACTTGATTTTGTCGTTGCCGAATATTCGGAAAACGGAAGAAATATCATCCTCTCCCGCCGTCCTCTTTTAGAAAAAATGGAAAAAGAAAAAATCACCGCGCTGAAAAATTCCCTGCAAAAGGGAATGACTATAAGTGGTATTGTTGCCCGTGTGCAGAAGTTCGGCGCTTTTGTCGATCTTGGCGGGGTTCAGGCTCTGCTGCCTATTTCGGAAATTGGATGGGGGAAAATTGACGATCCCAAATTTCTCTATTCTCCCGGTGATCAGGTTGAGGCTGTCATTATTAACCTTGATTGGGAAAATAATCGCATTACCTTATCCGCCAAAGCAACTCTTCCTAATCCGTGGGATGAAGCTATGAGAAAATACGCTGAAGGAAGCGTGCTGAAAGGCACGGTTTCTCATCTGACCAATTTCGGAGCTTTCGTTACAGTAGAAGCCGGAGTGGAAGGGCTTGTGCATATTGCCAAACTGGCTCGTGGTAAAAAGATTAAACATGCCGGTGATGTTTTGAAAGCAGGAGAAGAAATAGAAGTTAAAATCGAAAAAATAGATCGGGAAAACAAAAAAATCTCTCTAGATCTGGCCGGAAACGAAAAAGATACTTCAGCCGCAGGCGATGAAGAAGACTTCCGTAATTATATCACCAAATCACCGAAGGCCATGGGCACACTGGGCGATCTGCTCAAGAAATCAAATAAAAAAAGCTAGGGCTTAGTATTGTCTTCCAGTACTATTAGAGCATCGGCAATAACCGGTTCCGCCCCATTGATGATAATCGGGTTGAGATCTATTTCAGCTATTTCCGGATGCAACAAGGCGACATTCCCCACCGCTTGAATTATCTGAAAAAGCTTATCTGTTGCGACTTTCGGCATACCTCTAAACTCACCAAGCAGTTTATTCGCTCGGATATCGGAAAACATCTCCTGAACGTCTGCATTGCCAAGCGGAGCCAGACGTAAAGTTGTATCATTGTAAACCTCAGTAAAAATTCCACCGAGACCGAAAATAACGCAGGGACCGAATCCGGCAAAACGCGTCATACCGGCCATAAATTCCCTGTTCCCTTTCAGCATTTCCTGAATCAGCACCGGCTCCTTTCTGCCCGCATTCTTTTGAATATTCTGAAATTCCGTTTTCAGTCCGGCTTCGTTTTCCACATTCAACGCGATAAGACCTTTACCGCTTTTGTGCATGATTTCCCAACTACAGGCTTTCATTGCTACCGGATAACCGATTTTAGCGGCAGCAGCAAGAGCTTCTTCCATTGTCGTTGCCAATTCTTCCTTTGTTACCATCACACCATACGAGGCAAGTAATTTTTTCGCCGCATATTCATCCAGAGCTTTTTGACCATTTGTTTTCGCCTTTTTAATGAGACTGGAAGCAAGTCCGTTTGTGGTCGGAAGATTGATTTTGGAAAAAGGCCGGCGTTCTTTTATTTTTGTGTAGCGATAAAGAGAGCCCAACGCCCGGGCGGTATCTTCCGGACAATAAAAAATCGGCGTGTTTGTATCCCGATAGCCCGTGGTATAATTATCTTCCCAATCAAAGAAAGTAGATATCAACATCGGCATTTTATATTTATGGGGCAGCTCTAACGCCCCCGGTACAATAGGCAGGCTTAATTTTAAAAATTCCTCCAGCGAGATGTTGCCGGCCATTTCCTTAAAGTGAGGATAAACTTCGCGCATGTAACCGGTCATCATTACTCCGTGAAGGACAATGGCATCCACCTCACCACTTTTCATTATAAGCTCAGGAAGAGTAACAGTAAGATTTTCCATCCTCAAATCGAAAGTCAAATCGATGGGGTTGGCTGCAGAAGCGTATGGTTCAATAAACTTTCTTATTTCTTTTTGCAGTCCGTCAGAAAAACGTGGAACTTGTAAACCGACGGAATCAGATGTGTAGGCAATGGTTGACGAAGGACCGCCGGAGTTGGTTATTACACCGACACGATTACCACGCATAGGCGGCTGCGTTGCCAATGTCCAGCCATGTGAATAAAGATCCTCAATAGAATATACCCGAATTATACCGGCTTGTTTAAAAAGTCCGTCATATAGAAAATCAGGGCCGGTCATTGCTCCTGTATGACTTAGACTCGCGCGCGCACCGGACGAAGAACCACCTACATATTGTGCTAATATAGGTTTATGAGGCGTGATCCTGCGGGCAACTTCTAAAAATCTTTCCCCCTCGCGGATTCCTTCTATATAAAGTATAATGGCTTTAGTTTGCTCATCTTCTCCTAAATATTCCAGAGCATCAACGACATTGATACTGGCTTCATTGCCCAAACTGACTGCTTTACTGAACCGAATTCCCCTTTTTCTCAGATAGGGCAGTACCTGACTTACGAAAGTACCGCTTTGAGAGGCAAAGCCCAGCGAACCCGGCTCTTTGACCATAGGCAACACGGTTGTATTTAACGCAATTTGAGAATTGATTATTCCCATACAATTAGGACCGACAAAACGTATCCCGTAACGACTTGCTGTTTCACCGATTTCCTTTTCCATGTCTCTTCCTTTCTTTCCTGTTTCTTTAAAACCGGCAGTTATAACGATTGCGCTTCTCGTGCCGATTTTTCCGAAACGTTCCAGAATTGAAGCGACTTCTTTTGCGGGAACTATCAGCATTGCCAGATCGGGAACTTCCGGCAGCGCCTCAACCGATGGATAAGCTTTAAATCCTAAAATTTCTTTTTCCTTGGGATGAATCGGGAAAAATTTACCTTGATAGCCTTGTTTAAGAATATTAAGCGCCATAACGGTGCCCATTTTTACAATACTATTGTTCGCCCCTACAACTGCTATAGATTTGGGATTCATGAGTAAATGCAGTGGATTTTCATTCATGGCCGGTCTCCTTTATTAAAATTTAAAGTAAGTATGTGATACCTACCTAGTTTTTAACAATTAATCAACAATTTTTAAAAAACCAGAATTATTATGTAAAATTTTTCCTGACTTGTCCCTTTTAGTGCGGTGGAAATAATTTTTGTAAAAATTATGTCTCCCCAGAAGGGCATGTAAATGAATCATCTTTATACATTTTATTGTTAGCATTAAGTAAGAAATATAATTGCAAGATTTGAAAATTCGATACGGGCAGAAGGCTATA
>MAEO01000206.1 GCA_001683985.1 Smithella sp. M82 | reverse complement strand
ATTTTGATTCAATGCACTCATACAACCCCGGACCCACCACCCCCATGACATACCCAACTTATGGGGAAGGGTTAGCTTTCCAAAGGGGGAAGTTCCCCTCTTTGCCAAAGAGGGCAGGGCTTGAGTTCCCCCCTTTTCTAAAGGGGTGAGGGGGGATTTTATGCTCCTTTGTGACGGATACCGTCATGTGGGTTTCATTTTAAACTTTTTGTTTTTTTAAAAGAACATCCATAAAAACGCTTATGCCTTTTAGAAGTGCGATAATATTTTTGAAGGAACTAAAAACAGGTATTTTCATGACCAGAGGTGCAAAATATTGTATATTGTCAATGATATCGTTAATTGCCAAGTTAGAACGATTTGCAGTATCGGACAAATTCTGAATTTTCTTATTCATCAACGATGTGGAGCTGTTGACATTTGCGGTAATCTCTTCCATATTTTTCAATATTGACGGCAAACTCTGATTCAATGTCTGCAAGGTAACAGTCATATCTTTGGATACACGCCATATCTGTATTAAAATGGGAATACAAAAAATTATCAAAAGAATTGTCAAAAGAATAAGAATAATAACTAAAATTAATAAGCCGTTCTCTAACATTGATTTTCTCCTTAAATTATTTATGCCATTTTACAATTTATTTCGGATCGCCACAACACCAGTTAAATGACTATTTGATGCTTTCTTTCTTATAGGCCTCTAATCCCGCATCAATTGCCTTTCTTAATCTCGTTTTCTTATCTTCGACAATTTCAGCGCCTTGCTGAGCAAATTCGTTTATTTGGCCTTTCACTTCCTCCATCTTTTCTTTTGCCGACATTTCCAAATTCTTCAAACGCTGAACAGTTGTTTCATAGATTGTTTTACCTTTTTCCAAAGCGTTTTCATATCCCTCTTTGGCCTGATCTAAAAATTCATCCGTTTTGCGTATTATATCCTCACGTGTCT
>MAEO01000030.1 GCA_001683985.1 Smithella sp. M82 | reverse complement strand
GGAAGGAAAATTATCACAAATACACAATAATGTCAAACTATTATATTAATTTTAAGCAGGGTTTATGCCACTAATTCAGGATTATATTAAGACAATTAAAATAAGCACGAATAAAAAAGGGCAGGTGTATCATAGCTCCGCCCTTAAAGGTAATACATTAAAAAAGTGATACAGAGTTCAGTATTTCCCGCCAATATAATCACTGAGGTGATTTATCAGAGAATCTTTCTCTGAAATGGTTGCTTTGACAACGTCTCCAATCGAAATAATACCAACAATTTTAGATTTGTCGAACACCGGTAAATGCCTGACATGTTTTCCCGTCATTAACACCATGCAATCATCTACCAGAGTCTCTGGTTTTACCCTGAACATCTTTGTGACAGGAGTCATTATGTCTTTCACCGGGGTTTTTACAGAAGTTCTACCCTTGAGAATTATTTTTCTGGCATAATCGCGTTCGCTTATAATGCCAACCACTTTATCGTTTTTATCAATGACCATTAAAGCTCCTATTTCTTTTTCTGCCATGAGCTTCAGCGCGTCAAATACTGAAGTCTCCGGTCGAATCGACCATATCTGTTTCGCCCGGCTCTTTAAAATATCGCTCACTCTCTGCATAACCCAATACCTCCCCCTAATTTCAAAAAAGTTTTTGTATTGCAAGTATAATGGCTAATATTCCTGCTTGTCAAGAAAATTTCAATCCAAGAACCTCGTTTTAATTACTTTTTATAAGTACATAAAGAAATTTTTTTAACACGACATTACTATAACAACAATGTAATCGGATTTTACCGGTTATCTAAGTGGCTTTGTGTGCTGCTAATTACCATTTGCGGCGGCAGATATTTTTTGTTATCTATATACTATGAATCAGGAAATACTTACCCTCAAAAACAATGCACGACATTTAGGACTGGTGCTGAATGAAATTCAACTGGCCCAATTTGATATCTTCAGAAACGAACTTTTACAATGGAACGAAAAAACCAATTTAATTTCTGAAAATTCTTCTCGAGAAATTATCACTCGCCATTTTCTTGATTCACTAACAGCATGGCAATTCATCCGGAAGCCCAACGCCCTGATGATCGATGTCGGTTGTGGTGCCGGTTTTCCCGGCATTCCTTTAAAAATAGTCCAACCTTCCTTAGAACTCTATTTATTAGAAGCTAATCGCAAGAAGGTTTCTTTCCTAAAACATATTATCCGACTTTTGAATATAACTTCTGCCTATGTTCTTCATGACCGCGTTGAAAACATTGTTAAGATGGTTTCAATGCAAGAAAAATTTGATATTTTAATTTCCCGGGCTACGTTTAAATTATCCGAATTACTGTCTCAAGGCGAATTTTTTCTTGCACCTGACGGCAAAATTATTGCCTTAAAAGGACCCCCTGTTGAAGAGGAAATACAACAGTGTTCATTGGTTAAAAATCAACATAAAATATTCCAATTTATTCAACATGATATAGATGCCCCTTTTCTGGAAGCACCTCGTAAAATTATTATCGGAAAAAAGCAAATTTTCAGCAAAAAAACCTTCTAAAAATATCTTTTTTATGCTAGTGCTAACATCAGTTCTTGCAAAAGAATTTACTTTGTTACACTCAATAAAATAATGAAGAAAATTATATGTATAGCAAATCAAAAAGGTGGTGTCGGTAAAACCACCACTGCGATAAATTTATCGGCTTCCCTGGCTGCTGCGGAAAAAAAAACTCTGCTAATCGATGGTGATTCGCAGAGTAACTCAACCAGCGGTATGGGCGCAGATAGAAGCTCTTTTCAAACTAATAATTTATACCATGCCATGATCGGCCAGGTACCATTGGAACAAGTAATTATTAACACAATACTACCTAATCTTGATATCGTACCCTCTACTCAGGATCTTATTGGAATTGAAGTTGAATTTGTCGGTCTGGAAAACAAGGAAAAAAAACTAAAAAACTTAATAAACTCTCTGGACAGACAGTATGATTTTATAGTAATTGATTGTCCGCCATCACTTGGTATGATGACTATCAATGCTCTTGTTGCTTCCGATTTTTTGATTGTTCCTTTACAGTGCGAGTACTTTGCAATGGAGGGTTTGGGATATTTACTCAATACTGTAAAGATGGTTAAAGCACAATTAAATCCTCAACTCGTTCTCGGCGGTATATTACTGACTATGTTTGATCAGCGTAATTTACTGTCTCGACGAGTCACCGATGATGTACGGCAACATTTTGGCGACAAAGTTTTTAAAACCGTAATCCCGCGTAACGTACGGCTTTCGGAAAGCCCCAGTCACGGCTTACCAATTATTCTTTATGATATAAAATCACGTGGCGCTCTGGCTTACATGGAAATGGCACAGGAAATAATTCGAGGGGATATATAAATGGCGCAAAAAAATGTACTGGGAAAAGGATTTGGTGCCATTTTCCCGGATTTAATAGATGATTTTGATAAGAAAAAACCCGCTTTATCCTGCGGCATTGAAGAACTATCCCCGAATCGTTATCAACCCCGTAAAAATTTTAACGATGACGATCAAAAAAAGCTGATTGCCTCCGTTAAACAAAGCGGCATCATTCAGCCGATTATTGTTCGCAAAAAAGCAGATGCGGGTTATGAAATAATTGCAGGCGAGCGCCGCTGGAGAGCGGCTCAGGCTGCCGGCTTAAAAGAAGTTCCCATCGTTATTCGCGAAGCGACGGATGTGGAATCAGCAACTATATCACTAATCGAAAATATTTTACGGGAAGATTTAAATCCTCTGGAAGAAGCCAACGCTTACGTAACGCTAATCGAAACGTTCAATCTTTCTCAGGAAGAAGTTTCTTCCCGAACAGGCAAGGACCGCTCGACCGTAGCCAATACTATCCGACTTCTTAAATTGCCGGCCAAAATAAAAGAAGCTCTGATAACAAGGAAAATTTCCGCCGGCCATGCCCGCTGTTTACTGGCATGCAATACTGTTGAAGAGCAAATAGCGGCACTTAATTTAATCTTAAAAAAAGATTTAAATGTACGTGAAACGGAACGCTTAATCCAAAAAGCAAAAGTAATCACCAAAAACAAAAAAACAGATATTCAAAAAGACCGCTTTCTTAACGATCTTGAAAAAGCATTGGCGGAAAAATTTATGGCAAAAGTTCAAATCAAGGGTTCGGCAAACAAGGGTTTTATAGAAATACGTTATACATCCATGGACGAGTTAAACCGGCTGTCCGGTGTAATCCTTGACGATTTAAAATAATGAATTGTTTTCCATAATTTATCAACACCTGTTGATAAATATGTGGATAAGGTTGTAAAAAATGGATACATTTTGGGACAAAACCAGCAAAATTATTCAGGAAAAAATAAGTAAGCAAAATTTTGATACATGGATCAAACCTATCAAAATGGTTGCTATGGAGGATAAATGTGTTCAGTTAGCCGTCCCCAATAAGTTTTTTAGGGATTGGCTTTTAGACAATTATGCCTCTACGATTAAACAATCACTAAAAAATGCTTCCGGTATTGATGTTGATATTAATTTTATTTTATCAAAAAATGAAGAAAAAGATCAGGAACCTGAGTCAAGGCATACAATACCCGCCAAAAATATTTCAACCGCAACCATTATTAGGGGTAAAAATCTTTCATTTTTTAATGAAAACTATAATTTTGATAGGTTCGTTGTTGGCTCATGTAATCAATTTGCTCATGCCGCTTCTATCGCTGTAGCTAAACAGCCTGCTAAAAATTATAATCCTCTTTTTATTTATGGTGGATCCGGTCTGGGAAAAACACACTTACTTAATGCTATTGGCCTGCTTGCATCTTCTCTTCATCCATCACTCAATATAATGTATGTATCAGCTGAAGAATTTATGAATGAAATGATTAATTCCATTCGCTATGACAGGATGCCAAAATTCAGAGAGAAGTACCGTAATATAAGTTATTTATTAATTGATGATATTCACTTTTTAGCTGGAAAGGATAGAACTCAGGAAGAATTTTTTCATACATTTAATACATTACATGACTCAGGAAAACAAATAGTCGTTACAAGTGATAAGTTTCCTAAAGATATTCCAAATTTGGAAAGCCGGCTTCGTTCACGCTTCGAATGGGGGCTTATCGCCGACATTCGACCTCCGGAAATGGAAACTAAAATAGCCATCATCGAAAAGAAAGTACAGGAAAACAATATTAAACTACCTAATAATGTAATACATTATATTGCATCTCATGTAGAATCTAATATTCGTGAATTAGAAGGATTTTTAGTAAGAATCGGCGCTTATTCTTCTCTCACCGGCAAGGATATAGATTTGGATTTAGTTAAAGAAGTATTAAGCAGTTTAGTAAAGCAAAACAAGAAAGGTGAAATAACTATTGAAGAAATAATAAAAGTTACAGCCGGAAAATTAAATATAAAAATCTCTGATATAAAAGCCCATAATAAAAATAAAAATGTTGTTTTTGCACGGCAAATTGTAATGTACCTGGCAAGAAAATTAACAAATAACTCTTTTCCAGATATTGGTCAAAAAATCGGCGGACGTGATCATTCCACCATCATTTATGCCAATAACAAAATATTAAATAGTATTAAAGTGGATAATAAATTAAAAATTCTTGTTCGGGAGATTGAGGATATTTTAATCCACAAATAATAAACTTTTTTTAGTTGTTTTATAAACAGTATTTATTGGTTTAAAGTTTTATTATTATTAGAAGATTTTTTTTTATTAACATATCCACAATCTTTACTGTTAGTACTATTTATTTATATATAAGATAATAAAAGAACAATAAACGGAGGATTTATGGAATTTAAAATAAACAGAAACACCCTTCTCGACGGTATTCAAAAAACTTTAGGAATTGTTGAAAAGAAAACAGTAATACCAATTTTAAATAATGTTTTTTTACAAGCTGATACTAATAAACTAAAAATTATAGCTACTGACAGAGAAATAAGTTTGATTTCTGATTATGACGCTGAAGTTGTAGAAAAAGGTGAAATAACGATCTCAGCGAAAAAAATATATGAGATGGCAAGGGAGATTCAAGGTGAAGTTATCAATTTTACAAAAAAGAATAATATTGTAAAAATTTCGTGTCAAAGGGCTTTTTATAAAATTCCCGGTCTTCCTGCTGAAGATTTTCCCAGTATTATCGATGATAAAGATATTCAGCTTTATAAAATTAAAGGAATTATTATCAAAGAGTTAATTAATAAAACAGCATTTGCCATGGCCACTGATGAAACCAGAAAGAACTTAAATGGAGTTTTACTGGAAGCAGGAACAGATGGTTCGAATCATTTACTGCGGATGGTAGCGACTGATGGCCATCGTTTGGCGTTGGCTAAGGGGTATACTTATGAACCTTCCTTAAAAACCGGAAAAGGTGTTATTATTCCACGAAAAGGATTGATGGAAGTTAAAAAGATTATTGATGAAAATGAAGATATATATATCGGTTTGCATAAAAATACATTTGTGGTGAAAACAGAAAATACTCTTCTAAAAGTTGGTTTGGTCGATGCAGATTATCCTGATTATAAAAAAGTTATTCCAACTGAAAAGGGATTTATCGTTACTCTGGAGAGGGAATCTTTTTTACATGCTTTAAGGAGAATGAGTGTTGTATCTTCGGAACGTTATGGAGGAGTTATTCTGTCTTTTGCTGAAGGGAAATTGACACTGAATTCGACAAACCTCGATGTAGGTGAAGCGACAGAAGAGATAGATATCGATTATAAAGGTGATGTTGTGGATAGTGGATTTAATGTGAATTACCTAATTGATGCAATATCAGTGATTAATAAAGATCAGATTATTTTTGAAGTTGGTTTGGGATTAAAGCCTTCAGTGATAAAGCAGTCTGAAGATGATAATTATTTATGTATAGTTATGCCGTTGAAAATATAGTAGAGGATTTGATTATTTATGACACATAAGTATGATGCTGATAGTATCAAAGTTTTGGAAGGTCTTGAGGCGGTGCGTAAGAGACCTGCTATGTACATTGGTTCCACCGGAAAAGAAGGCCTTCATCATTTGGTTTATGAAGTTGTAGACAATAGCATCGATGAAGCAGCAGCCGGATTTTGCGATACCATCACAGTAAAAATCAGAGTTGATAATAGTATTGTGGTTGATGATAACGGTCGCGGTATTCCGATAGACAAGCATAAAACCGAAGGTGTATCGGCGGCGGAAGTTGTTATGACCAAACTTCATGCCGGCGGAAAGTTTTCCGATGAAAGTTACAAGATATCGGGAGGTCTGCACGGGGTAGGAGTGTCTGTAGTTAATGCCCTTTCCAAAACATGCGAACTGGAAGTAAGACGTGACGGCAATGTTTACATGCAGACTTATAAGCGCGGTGTTCCCGACGGTCCATTAGATATGGTCGGCAAGGCCAGAGGTAAGGGAACTAAAGTAACCTTTCTGCCTGATGACGAAATTTTTGAAGAAACGGAATTCAGCTATGATATTATCGCCAATCGTCTGCGCGAACTGGCTTTTTTAAATTCCGGTGTCAGAATCACACTGGTTGATGAGCGAGCGAACAAACAAAATGAATTTTTTTATAAAGGCGGTATAGTTTCGTTTGTGGAATATATAAACCGCAATAAAAAAGTTCTGCATAAAAATCCTATCTATGTTTTCGGTGCCAAGGAAGATTGTTCAGTAGAAGTGGCGCTACAGTACAACGAAACTTATCTTGATAATATTTTTTCTTTTGCTAACAGCATCAATACAACGGAAGGCGGCACACATATGATTGGCTTCCGTTCCGCCCTTACCCGTGTTTTTAATAATTATGCCACCAATAACAAATTAATCAAAGACGGCAAGGAATCATTGCGCGGTGAGGATTTACGGGAAGGCTTGGCCTGCGTCATCAGTGTCAAAGTTAAGAATCCACAGTTTGAAGGTCAGACCAAAACAAAACTGGGCAACTCTGAAGTACGCGGTCTTGTAGAAGGTATAGTGTACGAAAAAATCGGCAGCTATCTGGAAGAAAATCCTTCTGTTGCCAAACAAATTCTCAATAAATGTATGGAAGCGGCGCGCGCCAGGGAAGCGGCCAGGCGTGCTCGCGAACTAACCCGCCGGAAAAGTGCTTTGGAAGTAGGTGCTTTACCAGGCAAGCTTGCCGATTGTCAGGAAAAAGATCCGGCCTTGAGTGAACTGTATCTGGTGGAAGGGGATTCCGCCGGCGGTTCAGCCAAGCAGGGAAGAGATAGAAAGAACCAAGCTATTTTGCCTTTGCGAGGCAAAGTATTGAATGTGGAAAAAGCCCGTTTCGATAAAATGCTGCAGAATGAAGAAATCAAGCTGATGGTTACCGCTTTAGGTACAGGTATCGGTGCCGATGATTATGATGTAAGCAAGCTGCGGTATCACAAAGTCATTATCATGACCGATGCCGATGTTGATGGTTCGCACATCCGTACATTGCTTCTGACCTTTTTCTTCCGACAGATGCGTGAGCTCATTGAAAGAGGCCATTTGTATATCGCCCAGCCGCCTTTATTTAAGGTTGTAGAGAAGAAAAATGAATTTTACATCCATAATGAAGAGCAAATGAAAAACTATATTCTGGAAAATGGTGTGGAAAAGGTAAAACTCGTCATGGGTGATGGTTCTTCGTTTCCGGTAACGGGCAATAAATTACTGAACTTGATTAAGAAAGTAATGAGGATCGAAGATCTGCTCGATCGTTTTGAAAAGGAGGGACGCGACCGGAATCTTATCCGTATCCTGGCCGGCGATCCTACACTGACCGATGAAAGCTTCAAGAGCGAAAAATTACTTAATTCAATCGCCGAAAGAACAGGCATTGCTCTGGGCGATAGTTTTGCCGATCATAAAATTGAGGAGGATGAGGATCACGGCGGGTTCAAGGTCGTTTTCAATTTAAATAAAAACGGGCAGACGGTTCCGTCTTGCGTGACCAGAGAAGTCTTCCGTGCCCCGCAGTTTACGGATATCCGTGCATTGTTGGATCAGGTCTCCATCATGGGTGAGGCGCCTTACAGCGATACCGGAGACGAATCTGCCACACCAATTGTGCTGGAAAGTTCCAAGGCGCTGGTGGATCATATTATCAGTTTGGGCAAAAAAGGCTTGGCCGTGCAGCGCTATAAAGGTCTGGGTGAGATGAATCCGGAACAGCTTTGGGAAACAACCATGAATCCGGAAAAGCGAACACTCCTGCGGGTTGGCGTGGAAGACGCGGTTCTGGCCGATGAAATCTTTACAACCCTGATGGGCGACCAGGTAGAGCCGCGGCGTGATTTTATATATCAAAACGCCCTGGATGTTTCCAACTTGGATATTTAGTTGGCAAGTTAAAAGCATTTGATTAATAACTGTGCCGTCTGTAACGAGGCCGGTTTTCATATAGAGAGAGGAATAAACAAAATGGACCGTGATATCCACCACAAGCAAATACTGGTGAATATAGAAGATGAAATGAAAAAATCATATATGGATTACGCCATGAGCGTCATCATCGGTCGCGCCATTCCCGATGTGCGCGACGGCCTCAAACCGGTACACCGCCGTATATTGTATGCCATGTATGAAATGGGCAACCGCCATAACAAACCTTACAAAAAATCCGCTCGTATCGTCGGTGATATCATGGGTAAATATCATCCGCACGGCGATGCGGCGATTTATGATACGCTGGTGCGTATGGCGCAGGATTTTTCGCTGCGTTACATGCTGGTGGACGGACAGGGTAACTTCGGTTCCATCGACGGCGATCCGCCCGCGGCCATGCGTTATACGGAAAGCCGCCTGGCGCGCATCTCCGATGAAGTGCTGGCCGATCTGGAAAAGGAAACGGTTGATTTTGTTCCCAACTACGATGAATCCCTGACGGAGCCGTCTTTACTGGCTTCCAGGATTCCGCTTTTACTGCTCAACGGCACATCCGGTATTGCCGTCGGCATGGCCACGAATATTCCGCCGCACAATCTGAAGGAAGTAGTCAACGGCCTTATTGCCTGCATCAAAAATCCCAATATCACCATCGAACAGTTGATGCGCCACATTCCGGGTCCGGATTTCCCCACAGCAGGGTTTATCAACGGCCGCGAAGGAATTGTTGAAGCCTATAAAACCGGACGCGGAATCATCCGCACAAGAGCGCGCGCGCTGATCGAAAAGAACGGTCGCACGGACAAGGAAACGATCGTCATCACGGAAATTCCCTATCTGGTCAACAAAGCCGCGTTGATTGAAAAAATATCGGAGCTGGTGCGCGACAAGAAAATTTCCGGCATTTCGGATCTGCGCGACGAATCGGACCGTGACGGCATCCGCATCGTCATTGATTTGAAGCGCGATGAAAACTCCGCCATCATTCTCAATCAGCTCTACAAATATACACAGATGGAGAGTTCGTTCGGCATCATCATGCTGGCGATATGCGACGGCCGTCCGCAGGTCTTCAATCTCAAGGAAGTGCTGGAAAAGTTCATCATCTTCCGCCGTGACGTTGTGGTGCGCCGCACCCGGTTCGACCTGGCGCGCGCCAGGGAACGGGCGCACATTTTGGAAGGCCTGATTATCGCGCTCAACAATATCGACGCGATCATCAAAGTTATCAAGGCGTCCAAAACGCCGGCTGAGGCGTCCGCGCAGTTATGTGCCAAGTTCAAGTTGTCGGAAATCCAGGCCAAAGCCATTCTGGAGATGAGACTCCAGCGCCTGACCGGTCTGGAGAGAGCCAAGATTGATGAAGAATATTCCGAAGTCACCAAGCTCATCGCTCATCTGCAGGCGATTTTGGATGACCCGCAGAAAGTGCTCCAGGTCATCATTGACGAACTCAATGAAATCAAGGAAAAATACGGTGACGAGCGCCGCACGGAAATCGTTGCCAGTTCCGAAGACATCAATATCGAAGACATGATTGTCGAAGAAGACGTGGTTGTCACGATATCGCATGCCGGTTACATCAAGCGCAACGCCGTCAGCCTTTACAAGAGCCAGCACCGCGGCGGCCGCGGCAAAGTCGGCATGGGCACCAAGGAAGAGGATTTTGTCGAAAAAATCTTCATCGCTTCCACGCATAACTACCTGCTGGTATTCACCAGCGCCGGCAAGGTTTACTGGCTTAAAGTCTATCAGATTCCGCAGGCCGGGCGCGCGGCCAAGGGCAAGGCCATTGTCAACCTGATCAACCTAGCTCCGGGTGAAAAAGTCATGGCAACCCTGCCTGTGCGAGAATTTGCCGAAGATAAATTCATCGTCATGGTGACCAAAAAAGGCATCATCAAGAAGACGGAACTCTCCGCTTATTCCAATCCGCGTTCCGGCGGCATTATTGCCATTTCCATTGACGAAGGCGATGAGCTGGTTGAAGTGCAGTTGACCATGGGCAATCAGGACGTCTTCATCGCGACCCGACAGGGCATGGCCATCCGCTTCAAAGAAGACGACGTGCGCGACATGGGCAGAACCGCCCGCGGCGTGCGCGGCATTAGTCTGGATGAAGGCGATGAAGTTATCGGCATGGATATTCCCGCCCAGAATACGTTCATGCTGACCGTTTCCGAAAACGGTTATGGCAAATGCACACCGGTTGACGAATATCGCGTGCAGTCGCGCGGCGGCAAAGGAACGATCAATCTCAAAACAGTTGAAAAGGTCGGTAATGTTTCCGGCGTCCTGCAGGTGATCGGTGAAGACAACGTCATGTTGATCAGCAATGCCGGTAAAGTTATCCGTCTGAAGGTTCAGGAAATACCGGTCAATCATCGCGTTACCCAGGGCGTGAAACTTATTGAACTGGATCCGGAAGAAAAACTTGTCGGCGTCGCCCGCACGACTTCTGAAACCGAAACCAGCGGCAATGGCGATGATGACGCTGATGGAGCGGTCGAAGACAACGGCACTGCGGAATAGTAGTGAGCCAAGCTAAGAGCGAATGTAGTGACGCTCGTCCCTGCCACCTGAAGGTGGCGGGATAATTCACTCTACGATTTTCCGTTTACTACGTGTCGGAAAATCAAGGTTCATTAAGGTGGAATAAGGGGACAGATTTATTATTATACATAGCGACATAAATAATTGCGCATGACTATCATTGTCGAGAAAAAATACCCGGTACATGGTTCGACAGGCTCACCATGACCGGTCGCCCTAAGCTTGTCGAAGGGTGACGGATGCGCAAATAATTACGTCGTTATGTATAGCTTATCATGAAAGCTGCCTAATCTGTTAGCTGCCCTTGTTCAATAAGCAATATTCAGTTATACTCTCTGCATGTCGAACTATAAATTCTTTGACCATACGGCGGATATCGGTATTGAAATTACCGGCCGAACCGCAAAAGTGCTGTTTGTGAACGCCGCCGATTAAACGTTATAAAAACTTTTCCCCGAAAGGAAAATTGTGCATGGAAAAATTGTTGGGAAAACACTGGCACCATATGCCCCATGAAGAAGTTATTAATCTTTTGGAGACAAATCCGGACAAGGGACTTGATCTCCTGGAAATAAGTCACCGGAAAGAGCGATTCGGAGCAAATGTCCTGACTGCCAAAAAAAGCAAAGGTCCCTTGATGAGATTTCTCCTGCAGTTTCATCAGCCGTTGATTTACATCCTGCTGGCGGCCGGAACTGTTACGGCCTTGTTCCAGGAATGGGTGGATGCCGGAGTCATTTTCGGGGTGGTCATCGTTAATGCTGTGATAGGGTTCGTACAAGAGTCCAAGGCGGTTAAGGCCATGGAAGCGCTGGCGAAAACAATGATCACGGAAGCCACGGTCATGCGTTCGGGCAAGAAGGTGAAGATATCTTCTACAGAGGTGGTTCCCGGCGATATTGTTCTGCTGCAGTCGGGAGATAAAGTGCCCGCGGATATGCGCCTGATAGCATCCCGCGACCTGCAGGTGGACGAGTCGGCTCTTACCGGAGAGTCCGTAGCCGTCCAGAAAGACCCGGTGCCGCTTCCCCACGATACCGTTCTGGCCGATAGAAGAAACATGGTGTATGGCTCGGCGCTGGTAACTTATGGACAGGCCTCCGGCGTGGTGGTGGCCATAGGCGACAGCACGGAGGTGGGCCGCATCTCGGAACTCATCTCTTCCACTGAGGAACTGCAGACCCCGCTTTTGAAAAAGATCGGGGAATTCAGCAAGATTTTGCTCTACCTGATCCTGGGATTTGCCCTGGCAACTTTCGTTGTTGGTCTGCTGAGAGGCCAGAGCGCCTTCGATATGTTCATGGCCGCCGTGGCCCTGGCGGTGGGTGCCATTCCCGAAGGCCTGCCGGCCGCGATGACCATCACGCTTGCCATCGGCGTGGCACGAATGGCCAAAAGACGTGCCATCATCCGCAAGCTGCCTGCCGTAGAGACCCTGGGCAGTACCACCGTAATCTGTTCGGACAAGACCGGTACGCTCACCGAAAACCAGATGACGGTGCAGGAGATTGCCGCAGGTGGAGAGACCTATTCAGTCAGCGGAACAGGCTATGCGTTTGACGGCAAGGTTGAGCGCACGGATGCCAAAACTGAAGATGCCCTTTCCGATAGTCTCATGCAAACGCTGAGGTGCGGTCTTCTCTGCAATGATAGTCTGCTCGTCGAGAAAGAAGGGCGGCTCACCGTTCAGGGGGATCCCACGGAAGGCGCCCTGATTACAGTTGCGGCCAAGGCAGGACTTTTCATGGACAAGGAACAGGCGCGGTTCAAGCGTCTCGATACAATCCCCTTCGAATCGCATTACCAGTACATGGCCACCCTTCACGCTGACGCTCAGGGAGGAAACTCGCTGGTGTTTGTGAAAGGATCAGTTGAGGCGGTCATGGAGCGCTGCGCCTCGGTCTTTAATCCGCAGGGGTCCGCCGTTGCTCTGGATTCTGCGGTAATCCATGCGGCCGTGGAGGCCATGGCGGCTAAAGGTCTCAGGGTTCTTGCTTTTGCACAAAAAGCTCTGGAGAGCGGCACGCAGAAGATTGGCCATAAGGACATCGAAACAGGGCTCACCTTTTTGGGTTTGCAGGGCATGATCGACCCGCCCCGGAGTGAAGCCGTCGAGGCGGTGCACAAATGCCACAGCGCCGGCATCAAGGTGAAGATGATCACCGGTGACCATGCGCTTACCGCATCGGCTATTGCCGAAAGGATAGGCCTGCACAACGCGGCAAAGGTCTTTACCGGCAAGGAACTGGCAGCCATGAGCGACCAGGAAGTCATCGACATTGTGGAGGATGTATCGGTTTATGCCCGTGTGGCCCCGGAGCAGAAGCTCCGCCTGGTGGAGGCCCTCCAGACCCGGGGAAATATTGTTGCCATGACGGGCGACGGGGTGAACGACGCGCCTGCCCTCAAGCGGGCGAACATCGGCGTGGCCATGGGGATTACCGGAACGGACGTAGCCAAAGAAGCTGCAGACATGGTACTAACGGATGACAACTTCGCTTCCATCGAGGCTGCCGTTGAGGAAGGCAGGGGAACCTTCGACAATCTCACCAAGTTTATCGTCTGGACGCTTCCCACGAACATCGGCGAAGGCCTGGTCATCCTGGCGGCCATTTTCGCGGGGGTGACGCTTCCCATTTTGCCGGTGCAGATTCTCTGGATTAACATGACGACAGCAGTCCTGCTGGGACTGATGCTGGTGTTCGAGCCCAAGGAACCCGGCATCATGGAAAGGATGCCGCGCAATCCTAGGGAACCCATCCTCACCCGCACACTCATGTGGCGGATTGCCATCGTGGGTTTTCTGTTACTACTGGGCACATTCGGCCTCTTCGAGTACGAACTTTCAAATGGCGCCGGTATAGCAGAGGCCAGAACCGTGGCGGTAAACTTGTTTGTCATGGGCGAAATCTTATATCTCTTTAACTGCCGGTCGCTCACCAAATCCGTTTTTGAAGTCGGATTTTTCTCCAATCTCTGGGTGTTCGGCGGAGCAGGCCTCATGTTTGTTTTACAGCTGCTCTTCACCTATGTGTCTGTCATGAACACCGCTTTGCACAGCAGCCCCATCGGTCTTGATGCCTGGTTACGTATTATGGCTGCCGCTTCTTTGATCATGGTGGCCGTGGGTATTGAGAAATGGTTTGTTCGAAGACATAATACGAAAAACAAAAGATGATGAGGGTGACGAGATTAAAAATAATAAACAATAAAAATATTTTTGATAAAGGAATTGACATAAAAAAAAGTAATTCATATACTACATCCGCCAATAAAATATCTGGAATACAAAGAAGGGAAAAGAACCCCTATTAAACAAGGAGGCCATTATGACGAAGGAAAAGGTATCTGTAAGTATTAAAACAGGAGATCATGAAGATCTCTATTTTAAAGAGCAGGAACAAAAGAAAATCAAAAAGTTACGTGAACAAATAAAACATGAATCAAACAAAAAATACAGAGACGAACACAAGAACCACTGTTTTCGCTGTGGTACAGAGAGCCTGGCAGAAATAAGCTACGGGTCCGTAAAGGTTGATGTGTGCGTCAACGATAATTGCGGTGCCATGCACCTCGATCCGGGAGAACTGGAAATGATTATGAAGGATCAGGGAGGGTTGGACAAAATCCGGAAAGCCGTCTTTTCTATCTTTAAATAAATTAGTCAACAGTCATAGCGTATATTTAATAATATTAAGGATTAAGGGGCAAGGCCAGAAATGGCTTTGCCTTTTCTTATTTATAGAGTTTTATGAGATACGGTTTGATAAATAATGCAATAGAGCAAAGGCAATATATGCCTGCTTGTTCATCCTGCATAATTGGGCTATACTTTCCACATGTCGCACTACAAATTGTTTGATCACACGGCGGATATCGGCGTTGAAGTTACAGGCCGGACCAGAAAAGAGCTGTTTGTGAACGCCGCCGAGGCTTTGTTTGATATCATGCTTGAAAGCAAAAGCGGAGATGTGTCCGCAAAAAAAAGAAAGACAATAACAGTCGAAGGTGCGGATGTTGCCGATTTGCTGATTAATTTTTTACGGGAGCTGCTTTATTTGTTCAATGGCGAAAAATTCGTAACAGGTAGTTGCGACATTATAGAATTTTCCAATAAAGAATTACGGACACGGCTGACTGGAGAATTGTTTAACAGAAAAAAACAGACGATTAAAACAGAGATCAAGGCGGTAACGTATTCCGGCCTGACCGTGGAGAAAGTAAAAACAGGCTGGAAGGCAAGAATAATATTCGATGTGTAACAATAGATTTCCCCCTTTTTTAAAGGGGGAGCAAGGGGGATTTCAATGACATCCCTCTTTAAAAAAGAGGGGGATAATTTGTTTGAAGAGAATTCATTATGTCTGGAATTATTTTAGAAAAACTGGATGACAACCGCTGGCTGCTTCCCCAAACAGGAGGCATGAGGGTGCCGGGGATTATCTACGCCAATGAAAAAATCTATCAGCTTTTAAAAGGTGACGAAAGCGCGAAGCAGGTGGCCAATGTCGCGCATTTGCCGGGCATCGTAAACTTTTCGCTGGCGATGCCCGATGTCCACTGGGGTTATGGCTTTCCCATCGGCGGTGTGGCGGCGTTTGATCTGGATGGCGGCATTATTTCGCCAGGTGGCGTCGGTTACGATATCAACTGCGGCTGCCGTCTGATGACAACCAATTTAACTTTAGGCGATATCAAAGCACGTCTCAGCGATTTAACAACAGCCTTGTATCAACACATACCTTCCGGTGTCGGTTCCACCGGATCGGTTAAATTGTCCGGCAAGGATCAGAAAAAGGTGCTCGAAGAAGGAGCAGCCTGGGCGGTGAAGGTCGGCTTTGGTTCTGCGGAGGATTTGGAAACGACAGAAGACGGCGGCGCCATCATGGGTGCTGATCCAGAGCAGGTATCGGCGCGCGCGCTGGAGCGCGGCAAAGAACAACTCGGCACTTTGGGTTCCGGCAATCATTTTCTGGAAATTGAAGTTGTGCAGGAAATCTTCGATGAAGAAGCAGCTAAAGCTTTCGGCTTGCACAAAGGGCAGATTGCCGTGATGATTCATACCGGCTCACGTGGCCTGGGTTATCAGATTTGCGATGATTATTTGGCCCTAATGGTCAAGCACGCGCAAGAAACCGGCATAGTGCTTCCGGACAGACAGCTGGCCTGCGCATATCTCGAGTCGGGACGAGGCAAAAATTATCTGGCGGCGATGGCCTGCGGTGCCAATTACGCCTGGGCCAACCGGCAGATACTGATGCACAAAACGCGGGAAGTATTTGAAAAAACGTTGCGGCTATCGCCGCGTGACGTGAACATGCGGCTGGTTTACGATGTGTGCCACAACATTGCCAAAATAGAGTCATTTAATATCGGCGGTGTGCTGAAAAAACTTTGTGTTCACCGCAAGGGCGCAACGCGCGCTTTTCCAGCCGGACACGAGGCGGTTCCCGAACGTTATAGAAAAGTTGGTCAGCCGGTGCTGATTCCCGGCGATATGGGAACGGGCTCTTATGTTTTGGTCGGTCAGCCAAAAGCTACGGAAGAAACCTTCGGCAGTGCCTGTCATGGAGCAGGCCGGGTGATGAGCCGGTCACAGGCCATCAAAAACAGCCGCGGACGTTCGATTGCCCGTGAACTTTCGGAAAAGGGCGTTTTGGTCATGGCCGGTTCCAAAGGCACGCTCAGCGAAGAAATGCCCGAAGCGTATAAAAATTTGCAGGATGTCGTGCAGGTGATGCACGAGGCGGGAATTGCACGTAAGGTAGCAAAATTAAAGTCTATTGCTTGTATTAAGGGATAAGGCCTTATCTCTGGAAATATTTTTCGTGCTGTTGTAAGTAATTCGGAGGAGGAGACCAAAGACAACGGATTGTTCGGGAAACAATCCCTACAAGAGATTTTTAAATTGATGATATTGGACAAGACATAGTGGTGACATAACGGGAGAGCATAATGGCGGAAATCATTTTTGATGAAAATGAAGACTGGGACAAAAGAATTCTGTGCAGTGATGAGGCCTGTATTGGTACAATCGGCACTGATGGAAAGTGTAAGGAATGCGGCAAACCTTATGGAGGCAAACTGCCGGAAGAGCCAATCGTAGATGTTATTCAAATAAACAAAGTAGAAGAAACAAAAGAAGTTTCAGCAGGTGCTGCATCTGATGATTGGGACCAAAGAGTATTATGCAGCGATGGGTCATGCATCGGTGTAATTGGCGCCGATGGAAAATGTAAGGAATGCGGTAAGCCCTATAATAAATAAATTATGCCTGTTGAAAAAACAAAGACAACCAGTATTTTGCTATGTGTTTTCCGCTGTGTTCCGCTAAGTGTGCATAAAGGATTATTTAAATTATTTTTCCGGCTTTTTTACCTTGTCGGTTCCAAAAACCGTTTGATAGTGCTGGATAATCTTCAGCATTCTTTTCCGGAAAAGGATTTAAAGGAAATAATAAAAATCGCCAAAGGGGTCTACCGTCATTTTGCCATTGTGGCCGCTGAATTTTTCAGTCTGCCTTCCATTGCCAGAGAAAATATTCACCGGTGGGTTGAATTGGAAGGTCTGAAAAATTATCAGTCGGCAATTGCCAAAGGTAAAGGAGTTCTTTTCATCGCTGCTCATTTTGGCAATTGGGAGTTGATGACCATTGCTGTTCCTCTATATCTTAAACCAATGCAAATTGTTTACCGGCCAATAGATAGTCCGGTTGTTGATAACATGGTTGAATATGTGCGAACTATGCAGGGAAATGACTTGATTCCCAAAGGCGGCTCAGGTAAACGAATTATGGAATTGTTACAAGAGAATCAGATAATCGGCATCCTCAGCGACCAGAATGTTGCCGCTTATGAAGGAGTATTTGTTGATTTTTTCGGCCGTCCGGCATGTACCGGTGTGGGGCTTGCAGTAATGGCCATGCGCTCCGGCGCTCCGGTGGTTCCGGCTTTTATGGTCAGACAAAAATCAGGCAGATACAAACTTATACTTAAACCTGTTATGGAGGCTGTCTGTACAGATAATAATGAAGCGGACTTGCGGGTAAATACTCAGCGCTTCACCAAAGCCATAGAAGACATTATTCGCGAATATCCGGACCAGTATTTCTGGTTCCATCAGCGCTGGAAAACAAAGCCGTACCAACCGCGATACATACGGTCATGTCGAAGCGGAAGATGATGACGGCATTCTGGCCGCTTTTTCCACAAAGGCGTAAAGGTATTCGACGTTGATGCCTTCTTTGGAGACGACTTCCATGATGCTGTGCAGTCCGCCCGGTTTGTCGGGAACTTCCACAGCGACAACAGGGGGTTTTGCTCACTCGGAAACCGCTGTCTTTTAAAGCCTTGTTGGCTTTTTCGACATCATTAACTATCAAACGTAAAATACCGAAATCGGCAGTTTCCGCCGCGGACAAGGTGCGGATATTTATATTGGCCTCTTTGAGAGCGCGCGTTGCGTGCTCCAAAGTACCTGGTTTATTTTCCAGAAAAACCGGGATTTGTTCTACTTTCATCTTCTCCCCCTGTGTGTTTGTCAAATGCGGCGTTTGTCGATTATTTTTGCACCTACTTTTTGCAGAGTGTTGGGCTCAACCAGTTTGACACGCGCGGTCAAGCCAAGATAATCTGTCATGTCCTTGACGATTCTTTTTTCTATTTTCTGCAGTTCCTTGATGCTGCCGGAATCGCTGAATATCTTTTCATTGGCCCCGCTTCTTTGGTCAGTGTAGCATTACTCCACGGTTCCGCGCCGAAAATACCCACACGCAGTTTCAGGGATTTAACGTCTACACCCATAGCCTTTCCTTCCTCGGCCAGATGCAGAACGCAGGAAGGAGTCGAGCAAATTACAGTCGGCCCGAAATCCTGCAAAATCATTAGTTGCCTTTTATCGTTTCCGCCGGAGATGGGAATAACGCTGGCGCCGATTTTCTCAGCACCGTAGTGCAGTCCCAGGCCGCCGGTAAACAATCCGTAACCGAAGGCGTTGTGAATAATGTCATTTTTGGTGATGCCTGCGGCAACAAGCGAACGAGCTATAAGGTCGGACCAAAGTTCGGTGTCGTGTTTGGTATAGCCAAAAACAATGGATTTTCCACTGGTGCCGGAAGCAGTATGCAAGCGCACTATGTTGCTCATGGGTACGGAAAACAAACCGAAGGGGTAATTATTTTGAAAATCATTTCTGGTGATGAAAGGAAGTTTTTTCATGTCGGAAATTGATTTTATATCATCTGGTTTAACTTTAACGGCATCAAATGATTTTTTATAGAAACCCACCGAATGGTACACTCTTTCCAGAACCTGCTGTAATCTTTTGGCCTGCAGGGCTTTGATAACCTCACGGGGCATGGTTTCAAATAAGATTCCTCACCCTGATAAGCCAGGGTTAGGAATGACAATACAATTTCAAAACAGACTCTAAGCTTGTGCGATAAATTTGGTAATTTTTTTGTGACTCAGCCTCAGTTGCTTATGAAGTCTAACAAAACTTTATGTTGCTAACAGAAGCTTTATATGCAAAAAAAGATATTATTAAGCGTGATTTTGTTGCAAAAATTTTTCGGCAAGAAAAATTCCGAGTACCGTTTTAGCATCGATTATCTCGCCGTTTTTGATTAACTGCTTGGCCTTGGAAAAACTGACAGGCATTGTTTCGATAAATTCATTTTCATCGGGCGTTAACGGTGCATGAATTAGATTATTAGCCAGAAAAAAATACATGTATTCATTGCAGTATCCCGGAAGCAGATAGCCTTCAAAAAGTTTTATAAGTTTTTTTGCTTTAAAACCTGTTTCTTCGGCCAGTTCCCGCTGAGCACAAATAACCGGAGATTCTTCGTTACCGTCGAGAGATCCGGCGGGAATTTCCAGGAGATTCTTTTTAACGGTGTTGCGGTATTGTTTTATTAATAGCAGTTCGTTTTTTTCGTTGATGGCAATAATGGCAACGGTAGGATTGTGATTTATCCAGCATTGTTTTACTGTTTTGCCGTTAGGCAGATTGAATTCTTCTTCCCAAACATCAAAAATTTTACATTGGTAGACCAGAGTTAATTTGTTTTTCTTCATCAATACGTCGCTTGTTTTAATTTGTTTTGATTATGGATAATAAATGCCTTTCAATTTCTTCTTTCGGGAGAGCTCCGGTGACTCTGTGCACCATTTTGCCTTCTTTGAAGAAAAGCATAGTAGGGATGCTGCGAATTCCATATTGCGAAGCGGTGAGAGGATTTTCGTCAACATTGAGCTTTACCACCTTGACACCGTTAGCGTAATCGGAAGCCAATTCATCAATAATAGGTGATAATTTTTGGCAGGGGCTGCACCATGGAGCCCAGCAATCCACAAGAACGGATGTTTCGGAAGTCAACACTTCACGGGCAAATGTTTGATCCGTTACGTCAACGGGCATAACTTTTTGCTGAGGAATAATTAAAGGTTCCCGACATTTGCCGCATAATGGCTTTTGATGCAGGCGATCTTCAGGCATTCTGTTTTTTGTGCCACATTTAAGACACCGGATAATTAATTCTTCCAGCGAAGCACCGCATTTGCCGCAGAAAGAGCGTCCCTGCAGTTTTGATTTCGGTATTCTGTTTCTCGTTCCGCAATTGAGACAGCGGATAATTATATTGTCGGGCATACTAATCAACCTCAAAGATATTATCTCTTTTTTGCCGACAAAAGGCAAATTATATAGCAACGCTGACAGGTGTCGGTTTGAGAATACGAATAAGTTCTGTCGTCGGCATCCTTGCCAGCAAACCACGACCTCCCGCATTGATAAATATTTCCGGCAAGTCCGGTATGGTCTTTTCCATATATACCGGCAATGCTTTTCTTGTGCCGAAAGGTGACGTACCGCCTACTTTGTGTCCGGTATGTTTTTCTGCCACCGCCGGATTGCATGGCGAGACCGATTTTACACCGATGATTCGGGCCAACGATTTTGTGGAAACCTCTTTATCGCCGTGCATCAGAATAATTAGCGGCTTGCCTGTTTCATCCTCCATTATCAGCGTTTTAATAACGCTGTGTTCATCAACCCCCAGTTTTTGTGCCGATACCTTTGTTCCGCCTCTTTCCTCATATGAGTAAGTATGCAAAGTAAAATCACCCTTTTGCGCCTTCAAGGCTAAAATAGCAGGAGTTGTTGGAATTTTCTCTTTACTCATCATGCATATAATAACAACAAAAGGTAAAAAAGCAACATGTGTTGGTGAGCTGACTTCTCTTTTGATTTTAAAACGAGTCTAAGTAAAAAATTTATTTCATTTTCTTGATTTTACGTTTGTTTTAAGTTATTTGTGCACAAAAATCTCTTTTTACAGTTTGCTAACTCTGAACAAAAAAAGCATTATTTACCAAAACTCGCCAGTGGGTAAATTATCGGCGCTTTCAGTTTGACCGAAGCCAATGCCGGGTCTGATTCTGCCAGCGTGGAAACAACAGCAGTTAAGAGAAATGATGAATATGTTTTAAAAGAAAGGCAGCAATTCAAAAAACCTATCGCCTCACTGCAAACAATTCAGAATTACATTGCCGATATGACCACCGAAATTACCGCCGCGCGTCTGCTCTTTAAAAGATGAAGGAGCGCCGTTTGGTTGTGAGGCGTCAATGGCGAAACTATACTGCAACTCTGTTGCCTCTAAAGTTACTTCTTTGGCCGTGCAAATTCACGGCGGTTATGGATACAGCAAGGAATACGATGTGGAGAGGTATTTCCGTGACGCTAAAGTTACGGAAATTTATGAAGGTACAAGTGAGATTCAGCGTCTGGTAATTGCGCGCTCAATACTTTCTCAATTAATATTATAAAAGTATGTTGAATCTGGTAGTTTGTTTAAAACAAGTTCCTATGGTTACCGAACTGCCGTGGGATGAAAAAACCGGCACATTAAGACGCGATCTGGCAGCGGGAATGATGAATCCTGCCTGCAAGCACGCACTGGAAGCCGCCCTGCAAATCAAGGAAAAGTATTCCGCAATAGGTAAATCCATAGATGAAAAAAAGCTCGATGAAAAAGAGCAATAAAAAAAGCATCTGGGTATTCGGCGATTATCGCAATTATTATCAAAACCGCGTGACCTTGTAATTGCTTTCCAAAGCGCGGAAGTGTGTGCTTTGATTTTCGGTCATGAGATTGACGAATGGATTATGGAATATACCGCTCATGGGGCCGACAGGATTCTGGCGATAGATGATCCCGCATTAAAAAGTTACAGCATCGAAAGATATCTGGCAATCATTGAGGCTCTGGCCAAAGAAAGAGATCCGGAAATTATTCTAATCGGCGCGACAGATTTTGGTCGTGAGTTTGCTCCGCGGTTGGCCAAGCGCTTGAAAACAGGCTTGTCGGCCGATTGCGTGGGTCTTGATATTACTGAAGATTCTTTTTTCCTTCGGTATCAGCGGCGCTATTCAGCACACTGCCGGTTTGGGTGAAGCAAATTTTATTGTCGCGATTAATAAAAACCCACAGGCAACGATGATGAAAATGGCCGATGTCGCTATTGTTGCCGATGCCAGTGATGTTCTAAATCATTTAATCAAGGAACTGAAAAAGCGAATCAGAGAATAATCCAGAGCTGATGACCGGAAGCGCCACAGAGCAAATTTATTCAGGTATAGGAGCTATTATATAGCGGATACCCATCCAGAGTATTACGACTGTAAATATTAAGCGCAGTATATTATCGGAAAACAAATAGGCAAAATTGCCGCCAACATATGTTCCTAAAATAATTCCGGAGATCAGAGCCCCGAGAATGCTTTTTTCAACGTTTCCCATTTTCCAGTGGGTGAAGGCACCGATGGCTCCTGCGGGCACCATGACCAGAAGCGACGTTCCCTGTGCTGTGTGCTGAGAAAAACCAATCAGAATAACCATGACAGGAACCATTATTGTTCCGCCGCCAACGCCCATCATTCCGGAAAGAAAACCGGTCGCCGCTCCTGTTATTAGTAAAACAGCCGTTTTGATGTGGCAGGGAGCAATGCTGATAAAGTCGGCCAGATATGGTTTCAGGATTAAGAGTATGGAGCAAAAAATCAAAAAAATTCCGAAATATTTTCTCAGTTTCTTTTCCACAAGAGCATTACAGTAGCGTGCGCCCAGCGGTGCTGTGAAAACTGCTGTTAAAGCTAATAGTATTGCTGCCGTAAAATCAACCGCACTATGTAATGCATAAATTGTTGCTCCGCCGATTCCCGTAAAAACCAGAGCTACCAAACTGGTGCCATGAGCCTTGTGCTGAGTCAGCTTCAAAACTTCGACCATTAGAGGGATCATAATTAGTCCGCCGCCGATGCCGATAAGGGCACCGAATGCGCCTGCAGTCAGTCCGATTAACAAACTAGTGATTATTGTTGCCATTATGGATTTTTCCTCTCGCCAGCGATGCGAATATTCCTACGCAACAGATAAAAGCCAGTATGGCGAAAATAAATTTGGCGCTTTTTAAAAGGAGAAATGTATTAGCCTCGGAAATTGGGTAATCTCCTAAAATGACGGCAAAAACCAGCATGGTAATTCCCATGCTGAACATTTGGCCGGTAAGCCTCATAGTAGCCACAGTAGCCGAAGCGACACCGTAATATTTTTTTTCCACGGCACTCATGATTGCATTAACGTTCGGTGAAGAAAAAAGTGCGAAGCCGATACCCAGTAAAATAAGACAGAAAAAAACATATTCAATGCTTGTATGGCTATTGAGAAAAATTAGCAGAACAAGGCCAATAACTGTAAGAACCATACCTGTGGATGAAATAAATTGCGGTTCAAAGCGATCGGAAAGTTTTCCGGCAACAGGGGAAAGAAGAGCCTGTACAACCGGTGCAGCAACAAGAATGGAACCTGTTTGCGATGGGGTCAACATTTTAATTTGTTGCAGGTAAAGACTGAGTAAAAATGTAACAGCGAATGTGGCACAGTAATTAATCAGTGCGGCCAGATTGGAAAAAGCAAAAGCTTTATTGTTTAAAAACAAAAGCATATCCACTAAAGGATAAAGACTTTTTAATTCATGAACTATAAATAAAATAAGGCAAAGAACACCCATGCCGATTAAAAACAAAGCATTTAATGAAGGCAACCGAGAAAGTCCGTATATTATGGAAAAAAGAGCAAATGCATAAAGCAGAGATCCGCTGAGGTCGAAACCTTTGCCATTAACTGCCGACCATTTTTCTTTAATCGTTGTAGCAATTAATGTAATGATTAAACCCAAAACTGCCGTAAAAAGAAAAATGAATCTCCATCCTAAATGCTGGGTCAGCAAGCCACCGACAAAGGGACCGATGGTTAATCCGATATAAACAGCCGCTACATTTATTCCTATTATTTTTCCACGCTCTTCCAGGGGATAAGCCGATACCAGCATAGCCGTTCCGGTACCGAAAATCATTGCTCCGCCGACTCCCTGAACAGCACGGGCAGCTATCAGAAAAAATTGTGACGGAGACAATATGCAAAAAGAAGTCGCTACAGTAAAAATTAATCCTCCGTACACATAAAATTGTTTTCGACCGTAAATATCGGCCAGGCGGCCCAAGGGAATAAGAGTCATGGTAGCGGCAAGAATAAAAGATGTTGCCACCCAGCTCAGAGAAAGAGCTGTCATGGATAAATCTTTTGCAATAGCGGGAAGGGCGACATTGACCGCCGAACCCATAAACGGTGTCAGAAACGAACTGAGGGTCGTGACAAGGAGAATGTATTGTTGTGTTTTATTGTGAGTTATCTTCATTTAATAACTTCTTATTACGATTCATCCATTCAAGAGGAAACGTATGCTCAAAAAGGTCATGAAAAGTATCTTTTCCGCAAGCCATCATCAGCGTAAGTGGCATAACTTTTTTGGCTTGAGTGAGCATTTTCTCCGTGAGATCGCGGATATCCCACTGTGCATGCTGATCTGAGCGCAGGCGCGCCAGATGGTACATTTCGCGGGCATTGAATTTCATAAGCACCCTTTTGCGGTGTGCATTAGTTAAAATGTAAGCAGCGGCCAGCGGCGCTTTTTTCCTGATTTGTTCATAGGCATTTTGTGTTTGACGCATGATTTCCAGAAAATCTTTTTGCTGGCCGATGGCTTTAATCGAAGGCGGTATGGTTACACCAAGTTGCGGATCGTATTCTTGAGCGATAATTGTAGACATACGATGTCTTTTTAGCTGTCCGAAACAACTGGAGCTCAATATCAGTTCAAATTGCAGGTCAACATTTTCCAATTCCCGTAATACAGCATCGTGTGCATACAATTTTTCAAAAGCTGTTTTAAACAACGCCTTTTTTTCCTTTTTTGTCATGTTTTCTGCAACATGCAAACATTGAGAATAATTTAAATTTGATGATGAAAACAACAAAGTAGCAGCAATCTGATTATCAGCATTAGGAGAAAAAGAAGTCAAATGTACAGTAGACAATTTTTTTGAAATGGAAAAATATTTTTTTGATAAAAGAGAAGTTTGATCGCGCAAATTTTGTCTTGTAAATAAATCGTGCTCTGTAATCAAAGAAAAAGGTAAAAATTGTTGTTTTGAACGAGTATTAAGACGCAAATTCTTTCTAGCTGATTTATCGTATTCCGTGGCTTGGGTATAACGGATAAGAGAAGGCGCTATTTCTTTTGTCGCTTCGTACAATTTTTCACTGTATTCTTTTGCTTCAGTCAGGGGATGAGCAGCCAGTCGCTTTAGCATCAGTTCCAGATTGCGCGCGTTAATCGTCATCCCCAGTTGTGTTTGAGTGGCCATGGATATCGCATAGCGGGCGTCTTCCTTGGCCCAGCCTTCCAGCATTGACTTATTGGTCGGATTTGCCGCCAAATCCTTGTGTTTTTCGAAAATATACGGTCTTAGTTTTTCGTAAAGTGCGTGGTAGAAATCATTTTGAGCTTCAAGGGTTGAAACAAATAAATCGGTAAAATTGGCCTTTTTTATTTCTTCGGGGATGACAAAATCTTTGTTGAAGAGAACATAACGCTGTGATTTTTCAGTGAAGGAACACAGGCGGAACTTCTCGATTTCTTCAACAAGCAGACGGGAGACCCCGATAACGTCGATATTAAATACTGCGTGTTCGGCAACGGAACTGTGTCCCATTTCAAAAACGATATTACGGTTGGATTGACGTGCTTTATCCACTTCCTCACGGGCGATTTCACGCAATTCGTTGACTGCTTTCGGACTGCGGCTGATGCGCGCGTAAGCCGCTGAAATGGTTTCCGGCGTTAAATCCTGGTTAAGCCCGCTTTTATCTTTGAGCTCACGGATAAGGTCGTAATCTATATTGTAACCGGCAAGAAGAATTTTCATAGTGATTATAAGCTTACCAATTCAACACGTCCAAGTGTACGCCCCAGAAAACGCTCGCCGATTGTTTGAAAGCGATAAGGGACATCACTTACATAAAAAACATAATTCGGCGGCGGACCTGTTTTATTGGCTATCTTTTGTTTGTCAATTAAATCGGCTGCAATATCGGCCATAGCTTCTGCCGAGTCAATCAGATTGACTCCCTTTCCCATGATATCCTGGAGTAATGGTTTTAAAAGGGGATAGTGGGTACAGCCTAAAACCAGCGTATCAATCTTTTCAGCAATAACCGGTTTTAAATATTCTTGAGCGATGAGTTTTGTTGCCTGATGATCAAACCATCCTTCTTCCACCAAAGGGACGAAAAGAGGACATGCCTGCGAGAAAACCTTTGCGTCTTTATCCAAAAGATGAATGGCGCGGGCGTAAGCATTGCTGTTAATTGTTGCCGGAGTACCGATTACACCTATGGATTTGGATTTTGTGTTTTTGATGGCAATGCGGGCGCTGGCGTCTATAACTTCCAGTACGGGTACCTGTTTAACAATTTTTTGAGTGGCGACAGCCGCCACAGGCACATTGGACAAATCAACGATTGTTTGATGGGCGACTGCTGCCATGGTATTGCAGGCGACAATTAAAAGTTTCACGTCCTTTTTAATCAGGAAATCGGTTATTTGTGCCGCGTAACGGTTTATCGTTTCCACGGATTTGATTCCGTAGGGCACACGAGCGGTATCGCCGAAATAAATGATATTTTCGAAAGGCAAACGCTCCATCAAAGAGCGTACAACTGTTAATCCGCCGATGCCGGAATCGAATACACCTATGGCACGAGTTGTTTCTGAATTCATTGGTTGTTCGTTAAGATTAAAAACATTATTTTATGTCATTCCGCATAGTGCCCTTTAGGGCAAATCCCGATTCAAAGCCGGTCAGGGAACCCCAGCGTATGCTCGGGCATGTCCGGTAATCGGAGTGAGGAATCTTGAAGTGATAAATTTTCATTAAGAATCAAGATTTCTCGCTTCGCTTTGAAATGACAAATTGACAATTTAAGATCTCTATTTCTACAATGTTGCCATCGGAAAATTGTTTATCATATCTAATCAATATATGGCAAGATTTCTTATAAGAATTTTTCTAAATAAAAACGTCAAGAAAGAATATTTATTACAATTACTTAGTTCTAATAAGAGGTATTGTTTGCATTAAGGATTAAGGCTAAAAGATCAGAAAGGTCAGATAATAATATGATGCGATGTGACGACCCAGTATTTAGGTTCTGGTTCGTTAAAGTGT
Organism: Smithella sp. M82; assembly: GCA_001683985.1. GTDB lineage: Bacteria > Desulfobacterota > Syntrophia > Syntrophales > Smithellaceae > Smithella. The sequence continues at coordinate 8,570 of MAEO01000030.1, read as the reverse complement.
CACAGGACGGACAGGACTTGACAGTAGCATATAAAAGGTGGTCAGTACCCTTCGGATGACCACCCAAGAGAAGCTTATCAGAAACAAACTAAGTTTACTAGAGTCAGCAGAGTATTTGAAGAATGTATCGGAGGCCTGCAAGGTAAACGGTGTATCGCGTCAGCATTTTTACGACATCAAGAAAGCATACGAAGAAAACGGATTAGACGGCCTTTGGGAGAAAAGCCGCAGGAAGCCATGTATGAAGAATCGGGTAGCTCCGGAGATAGAGGATGCAGTGGTCCGGATGGCTTGCGAATATCCGGCCTATGGACAGGCCAGGGCGGCCAATGAGTTGAAGAAGCAAGGCACATTGGTTTCTTCCGGCGGCATTCGGAGTATCCGGCTTCGGCATGGATTAGAGATCTTCGCGGGGGGGGGCGAATGTCCTCTTCATCCGTTGCCTTTGCCAAAGTTTATACGGTAAAAATACCGGTTACCGCGGCGGACACATTGAACGACAGAGTACTTCTTTCTGCCTTTATTGCCACTGTAACTTATTCTTTCGCATCATATCTCATCTATTAAAATGATTTATTCTGTACTGATAGAAAATAATATTGATAATTTTTATTTTTTACCGTAAGTTTGTCCCCATATTATATTAGACACTTAAACGCAGGAGAGTTACTTGTATGCGGGGGAAGTTTTTGCCTTTTACGAAAACGCAAATTGAAAAAATAATAATAAAATATCCTACACCGTTTCACATTTATGACGAGAAGGCTATCCGGGAAAATGCCCGCGCCTTTAAAAAAGTTTTTAGCTGGAATGAGGGGTTTAAAGAATTTTTCGCCATCAAAGCCGCTCCTAATCCTTATCTGGTGAAAATCCTGCATGAAGAAGGTTATGGTGCCGACTGCAGTTCACTGGCCGAACTGATAATGGCACAAAAAACCGGTGTAACCGGTGAAGAAATCATGTTTTCTTCCAATGACACACCCGCTGAAGAATTTCTACTGGCTAAAAAATTAAAAGCTATTATCAATCTGGATGATATCAGTCACATTTCTTATCTGGAAAAATACGCTGGGTTACCTTCTTTAATCTGCTTCCGCTACAATCCCGGTAAATTGAAAAAAGGAAACCATATTATAGGACATCCCGAAGAAGCGAAGTACGGCTTTATGCGGGAACAGCTTTTTGAAGGCTATAAAATCTGTAAAGAAAAAGGGATTAAACGTTTCGGCATTCACACTATGGTCGCCTCCAACGAACTAGACCCATATTATTTTGTGGAAACTGCGGAAATACTTTTCCAACTTATCGCAGAAATTTCGCAAAAACTTAAAATAAAATTTGACTTTGTCAATATCGGTGGCGGAGTTGGTATACCCTACCGACCGGAACAAAAACGTATAGATTTAAAAACAATGAGTCAAGGCATTCGGAAAAAATATGAAGAAATAATTGTCGCTAACGGCCTTGCCCCACTTAAGCTTTTTACAGAATGTGGTCGTTATATTACCGGTCCCTATGGTTATCTGGTTGCCCGCGTTTTGCATATTAAAGATACTTACAAAAAATTTGCTGGCCTTGATGCCTGTATGGCTAACCTTATGCGTCCTGCACTTTACGGTGCGTATCACCACATCACGGTTATGGGTAAGGAACGAAAACCGCGCAAGGTTGTTTATGACGTAACCGGTTCGCTTTGCGAAAATAACGACAAATTCGCCATCGACCGCAAACTACCAAAACTGGAACAAGGTGATATTATCGTTATCCATGATGCCGGTGCTCACGGTTTTGCCATGGGGTTCAATTACAACGGCAAACTTCGCTCGGCGGAACTGCTTTTAAGAGAAAATGGCGAAGTTGTCCAAATCCGCCGCCCTGAAACTGTAAAAGATTACTTTGCAACGCTGGATTTTAACGGATTAACAAAGTTTAGAGTATAAATACAAAGTAAAACGGTACTGCAAATAGTTATTATTTTTAAACGCTATTCCCTTTTTTCACCAATTAACACAGTGTTTCCAATTAGAATAATTACCGTTACATTAAGATCTAAAATTTTTTAAACACATTTTTTATCGTCATCATTTTCTTTGACATTAAAGTAACTTGTTTGTATACATTACACTTATTAATATAACTCCCCTTTTTTATAGCATCATTCAGTATTTGAGCCTGTTTGATTATTTCATCGGATGTTCTTTTGACTTTGTAAAAATGTATGCGGACAGCAGTAGCTTCGATTACATCCCCAATGCTGTCCATTTTATTGACCAGAGCATAAATATCCTCACGATCTATGGGTGTGAGGAATGTTTTGTGCATTTTTTCGTATGTTTTATGGGTAATGCCATCTGCTTCGTGTTCAACTTCTTTGAGTCTGACTACTCTAACGTCTGAATACTCCTTGGCTTGAGCCATTTCTAAAAAAAGCTTACCGCCTTCCTCAATTTTATCGGCAAGTTCTTCAAAAAGCTTAAAAAAATTTTCTTCTTTAGGAAAGAAGCGCAGGAGAAAGACCTCCTTGTGTTCTATAATTAAATTAATGTTTTCAAAAATTAATCACGGGTATAATAATACAAAAACAAGCATTTGGTTATTATAACCTCTGTTATGTCCCGTCACCATCGGGATTTGACTTACAAATTTTATGTGCCTATGATGACCGTTAGGTTATTCGCTTTAAAATTTGAGTCTCACAACAAAAATGTTGGCAGTGCTCCAGCGAATTATTGGGGAAAATGCAAGGTTTAAAACTATGAAAAATAAGTAAATCAGAATTAATGCCTGTTATTTAAGGACTTTAGTGTAAATAATTTTACTATCGCCTTCGTGGTAAAAATTCTTTAAAAAAGCCTCTTGATGATAACCGCAGGTTTCATAAAATTTGTGAGTAGGTTTATACTGGTCGCGTGAGGATGTTTCCACGTAAATTTGTCTACCGCCACTTTGGTAAATAATTTTTTCTGTTTCGGCCATCAGTAACTTTCCCAGTCCTTGGCCACGTAAATTATTTGATACAGCAATCCAATAAATGTCATAACTAGATGAGGTCGCGGGAATAAGACCATAACAGGTATATCCAATTACACGATTTTCATCCTCGGCAAATAAAAACCGATAAGTGCTTTCAAGAGGTTGAGCCAGCTTTTCTTCAGCTAATTCTACAGCAATGTCTATTTCTTCATCAGAGAAAAAACCGCAGGACTTTATAATATCGGCAATGGCTTCTTTATCAGAGGGCTGTATTTGTTGACGGTATTTAAAAATCTTCATAAAAATGATTAACTATACGACAAAATTTATTTTTCGCGTTATTGATTATCAAACCGATGGCTTCGTGATATTTTATTTGGGCCTGCTCAAGCGCAGCGGCAAAACCGGCATCCGGCGACAAACATGGATTCGTATTGATTTCCAATATCCACGGTTGTCCTTTATTATCAACCCTGAAATCAATGCGCGCATAGCCGCGCAAAGAAAAAATGTTCCAGCATTGCAGGGAAATTTCCCGCAGTGATAATATTAACGGGGAATCCTCGCTCGGAAAATCAAATTTTCGTATTGTATTGTGATATTCAAAAGAATCAACATCCCATTTTGCTTTATAATCAACAATTTGTAATTTATCCGGAGCATAATCCTTAAATAACATTTCGGCTATCGGCAATACTTTGACGCCTTGCTTATCTGAAATAAGCGCTACATTGAATTCGCGCCCGTCAATATAAGCCTCAGCATAACAAGAGCCGCCTAACTTTTCTTTGCGGCTATCCAATTCCTTCAAGATATCTTCTTTATTTGTATTATTAATAAGAGAGTTTTCATCAAGACCAATGGATGCATGTTCCCAGGAAGATTTGATTAAGTATGTTTTAGCTTTATTGTTTTGGGAAGCGAAACCATCCGGTTCGATCCAATCCGGTGTAGAAATTCCTGCATAACGCATTATTTTTTTTGCCAGAGGTTTATTTGATGTTTGGAAAACGGCCTTAGTGTCACAACCTGTATAAGGTATATGTAGAGCATCAAGAATGGCGGGAGCAAAATAAATCAAACTGCCTTTAGAATCCAGAGTTTCCACTATATTGAAGACAACCAGAGGTTGTAATGATTGCAGCATGGAAATTGTATGAGTTAGGTTTAGTTCAAAAGGAAGAAGAACCGGCTCATAGTTCAATAGGCGCAAAGCCTCGGCGATTGAATCGGCCTGTTGAAGACAGTCAAGTTCATCTTCAGTAGCGTCGGCTGATATATCACTGTGTAAAATTACTATTTTTTTCTTCAATTTATTTCACCGGCGTTTACGAATAATTATCTTTTCGCGCGCTTTAGAGCTGATTTAATAATAGAGCTTATCAATTTATGATAGCTCATTCCTATCTTAGAGCATAAAATAGGCAAGTCAGAACGCACAGGATTAAGTCCGGCAAGGGAATTGACTTCCATGAAATGAGGTACACCATGAACGTTAGAGCGTAAATCAATACGGCCGGCATCTTTTAAATCCAGTCCCCGCCATGCCATAAGAGATATTTCCATGGCTTTTTGAGCTTCATCATCATTGACCAGAACATATTCAACCAGCTTGTCGTAATGCTCTTTATTTTCATAAGAATAGGCGTTTTTCCCCGCGTCCGGTTTTAGAATTACTTCCAGTGCTCCCAGAACGCGGGCATCTTTGCCTGTTCCCAAAATTCCTACAGTGAATTCGCGTCCAGGAAGGAAAGTTTCTACTAAAACAGGCTGCTGAAAAGTCTTTAAAAGATGCTTACAGATTTTTTGCAGATTTTTGCGAGAAGATATTTTGGACAGTGCCGTTATGCCTTTGCCTGTTCCTTCAGCTACCGGTTTGGCAAAAAGTGGAAATGGAAGATTAACTCTATCAATATCTTTTACATTTTTAATTATGGCAAAATCAGGTGTGGGTATTCCAAGGTCTCGCAAAATTTGTTTGGTAATGCCCTTATGAAGTGACACAGAGTTACCGAGTGGATCGGAAAAGGTGTAAGGAATGTTGAATGCTTCCAAAAGAGCAGGAACTTGGGCTTCACGACCGAAGCCATGCATACCTTCGGCAATGTTAAAAACAAGATCCCAGCGATGTCCTTCTGCAAGCCGTCGGGTCAGCGCCTTAATGTTGCCGATTCGGTCAGCATGAAAACCGTTATCTAAAATTACCTTTTCGATGGCTTCGATTGTATCGGGGAGATCAAATTCTGCGGTTTCTTCGAGACCGTATTCCTCTTTTAAGTAATCATCGCGCAGATCATAGGTAAGACCGATTTTGAGTTTTTTGCTGACGCGACCCACAACTAAATTAGCTACCCCCTGAAAATTTTCTACCGGTTTAATGTATATCCTTAGATTTAGCGTGATTGTCGGGGTAGCGGAAGGTATTACCTTCGTAATTGCGCAGCAGCAAGGCGCCGTTCTCCCATCCAATAGCGTATTCGGGAAGTAAAGGAATTTTGCCGCCGCCGCCTGGAGCGTCGACAACATAAGTAGGCACGGCGTAACCGGTGGTATGTCCGCGCATGCCCTGAATTATTTCGATACCCTTGCTAATCGGTGTCCGGAAGTGAGAAGAACCGGGAATAGGATCGCATTGATAAAGATAATATGGACGGATTCTGATTTGCAGTTGACCATGTACCAATTTGGTCATTGTTTCAATGTTGTCATTAATGCCGGAAAGCAACACTGTCTGACTTCCTAATGGAATGCCGGCATCGGCCAGACGAATACAGGCAGCGCTCATCTCCGGAGTAAGTTCTCTGGGATGGGTAATATGAATGCTCATCCATAAAGGATGGTATTTTCTCAACATGGCTGTAAGAGATGGTGTGATTCTTTGAGGCATTACGACCGGGACTTTAGTGCCTATACGTACAATTTCGACGTGTGAAATCTTATGCAATTTTATCAAAAGCCATTCCAGTTTTTCATCGGACAAGGTTAAAGGATCACCCCCGGAAAGCAGGACATCGCGGACATTTTTATTGCCGGCTATGTATTGGATAGCCTTTTCCCATTTTTCCAGATTTATTAGACGATGCTTACTCCTTTCAATAAGGCGGGAACGAGTACAATAACGGCAATAAGTGGAACAGCTGTCGGTTACTAAAAATAATACGCGGTCGGGATAGCGATGGATAATACCGGGTACTGGAGAATCAACATCTTCACAGAGAGGATCTTCCTCTTCACCTTCGGTATAGAGGCATTCATCCACTACAGGAACCACACAGCGTCTCAAAGGATCGGAAGGATCATCGGGATGGAGCAAGCTTGCATAGTAAGGAGTAATGGAAACAGGTAATGCTCCTGAATGATGCATCATTGCCTGACGTTCGTTATCCGAAAGATTGATTACTTGAGAAAGTGTGTCAACATCTCTGATGACATTGCGCATTTGCCAGCGCCAGTCAAACCATTCCAAGCGGGTGATTTCGGGGTAAAGTCGTGTTCGGAAGAGGCGGGAGCGGGCAGAATCTTTAAAAGGAAATAAAATACTGTCTGACTTTTGTTTTATCGGGTACTGGTAAAATTCTTCTTTGAATAACAAAAAGTCACTTACATTATTTTTAGCATGAACAAGACCGGTCAGATGACCAGGAGGTTCTTCCTCCTCTTTAAACAGGGTCTCGCTTTTCATTTGTTCCTCCTTGATGAGGATCTCCCTCCCGTAAAATTATTTTTAGTAAAAAACTCTTTGAGTATGAAATGTACTCATACAAAAATTTTTGTCAACACTTTTTTGCATTTTTGCGAAAAAAAATTAAAAAAATTTTTCAACGTATCAGTACCGAAAGAAAAAATTTACGGTTACTCCGACAGATATTTGCCGTGAAAAGACAGAAAACACATTTTTACAGGGCAAAAAGAGAGATGTTCCATAGTGTGTGAAGCCGCGTGAATTCTACATCAGCGCATGATAGACTATGATAAGGAAGCATTGGATCGATCCATGGGAGGTTACAATCTTTGGATGGATATGGATGAAAGAATCCAAAGATTTGGCATTATGTTCAAGGTAACCCGTCGGATGATCGTGATAAGATTTGTTTGGCAGCGGAGCGTTTTTTGTCTGTGTAAAAAAGAAATAGGCAAAAAAAATTATTTTTAGTAAGACGAAAGAGTCCTTTTAAGGACAAACAAGAAGTAGTCCCAATCAGAATACGGAGAAATCTCATGCCCGAATTGCCGGAAGTAGAGACATTATGTCGTCAGCTTAAAGAGAAGATTTGCGGCAAAAAAATATTGGCCAGCAAAGTTTATGACGATAAGCTGTTCGGGATAAAAAATCTTAAAACAGGCAAAATAAACAGAATTGAGCGTCAGGGTAAGACTATAGTCCTCCAGCTTGATACGGGGGACTCTATAAAAATACATTTGCGCATGACGGGCAGGCTTCTTTGGCAAGAGAGTTCAACAAGGCCAAAGCATAGCCGTTGGAGATTATCGTTTGCCGGTGGCAATATATTTCTTATTGATCCCCGTCGCTTTGCAACAGTGAAAGTCGAAAAGATAAAGCAGGAGAAAGACAAAAAAGACCTGATGGCAGAATTCGATGAAAAGAATTTTATAGAGAAACAGGCAAGACGTAAGGTTAATGTTAAAACATTGTTGATGGATCAGAAAGCTTTGGCTGGTATTGGTAATATTTACGCCTGTGAAATTTTGCATAGAGCAGGTATTTCACCGTTGCGTCAGGCATCGTCTTTAACAAGAGAGGAATGGGGAAAAATGTTCTATCACGCAAGAAATATTTTAAAAAAAGGAATTGAAAAGCGTGGCACATCTATTTCCGACTGGCGGGATCTTTATGGCCGCAAAGGTGAAAATCAAAATGAATTAAAAGCCTATGGTCAGGAAGGAAAGCGCTGTTTTATTTGCGGTGGGAAGATTTGCCGTATTAAACAGGGGGGGCGAAGCACTTTTTATTGTAACGATTGCCAACAATAAGATTTTCAGTAGAGCTAAGCAAGAAAATAACTCCAGCCGCGATCGTAAACAAAAACAAAGATAGACATACAGCAAAGCGAAAGATTGCGTAAGTAAGGCCGCAGATAGAATAATGATTATTTCGATAAATGCCGAAAAAAGTTTTTGTGAAAAATTTTTTGTGTCCATTCTCAAATTGTATCGAACAGTGAATATTATTTGTCGGTAGAATTATAGGCTTCAATTATCCACTGGCGAATTTTACCCCGTTAGAAAGCCCCGCTGCTTGCCTGGTCTTTATACACACTTAACACAGGGGGTGTATTCAGTGCCCCGATTGCATGGGATTGAGGTAAAGGGGCAAAACCGTCATCCCCCTTATATGTTCTCGATACCCCTTCCTTTTTTGTCTTGGAATTGTCAAAAGGACTGACATCTGCATCCAGGGGAACTCGCTCGCCTTTGCTGGTCGTTACCGTGCCAATCTCTGGAGCAGTGGCGCGAATCAATTTAGCCGACTCTTCCCTGATGATGTCAGCAAAAGCGCCTCTGACAACATCGAGCCTCTGTCTGAGAGTAGCGCTGGCCGGACAGCGGGCGATACCCAAACTCTCCGTGAAAAATGG
>MAEO01000205.1:4954-40785 GCA_001683985.1 Smithella sp. M82 | reverse complement strand
GCCCTGCCCTCTTTGGCAAAGAGGGGAACTTCCCCCTTTAGAAAAGGGGGATTGAGGGGGATTTGATGAGGATAGTTTTTTAATAACAATATAAACAATAACTTAGAGGTGCATTTTCAAATGAAACAAACTGATGCCAAAGAGGTGGATGAATCTGTCGCAAAAGCGGCCGGATGGGCAATAAGCTGTATTCTGTCCATATTGTTGTTGATAATTTCGGGCTGTGCGACAGCGCCTCCCCGACCGATCGTCATTAGAAACCAGAATCTGCCGGTTGCAAAAGAAAGCCCGTCAAAGATTCAGAAAAACGGGCAACAAGAGGTCGGGCAAGCAAGCGAAGCCGGTGATTTGACACTGGTGGAGCTTTTAAAGAAAAAAAACCTGATCAGCGCCGAGGAGGCGCGCCGCCTTATCCGGCGGGATAAAAGCGGGGGGACAAAGGGGCCGGACGCGGATGACCATGCAGCATTGATCGATCTTCTAATGAAAAAGAATATTATCAGCCCTGAAGAAGCCGCCCGGCTTGCAAAACAACCGGATGTTTCAGCTCCGCAGAAGGTTGCCGCCGCCGCTTTAGAACAAAAAAATGAACAAAAAAGCAAAAATCCGGCAGGTATTGATGAAGAGTCTGAAGATGATTCTGACGAGCGGGTAGAAAAGGAAGATGATTCTGCCGAACAGTTAGAAAACGCAGAACAGAAGGATGTTCCTCCAGAGGCAACAACCAGAATCGACGATGCGCAAGTCGATGAGATCATGGACGGCGTCAAGGAGGAATTAAAATCGGACATCCATGAGCAGGTTTATAATCAGGTTAAGGAAATGTTGGGTAAGGAACTTGCCGGCGAGTTGAAAAAAACAGATATCGTTCCTTATCTGCCGGATTGGATGAGGCGATTAAGAGTTTTTGCGGATGCGCGACTGCGGTATCAATACATTTTTTATGATGAGGAAAATTTTAACGAGGAGAATGTTCGCAGCAATGGAAGATTTTTGAATGAAATATTGAATACCTGGGCCGACGAACAAAGTTTTAAGTATCGAATCCGTTTCGGCCTTGAGTCCAGGAACCGGTATTTTGACGCGGCGATTCGGTTGTCCACTGGAAATACCACCAATCCTATTTCCACCAACGCGACGTTTGGCGACTATTTTAACAAGGATACTGTTGTTGTCGATCAGGCTTATATTAAACTCAAACCATGGGATTTTTTGTCGATTTACGGAGGGCGCATGCCCAATCCCTGGTTTTCGACGGATTTGGTATGGGATTCGGATTTGAATTTCGAAGGTTTGGCGCTGGCGGTGAATAAGCCGGTTACGGAAAAAATCACGCCGTTTATGACCATCGGCGCTTTTCCTCTGCAGCAGTCTAACGTGACGAGACTTGACGACACTTCGCAGCATGACAAATGGCTCTATGCGGGACAGATTGGCCTGAAAAGAAAGGATGCCAAAGGCATTTCCGCCCAAATCGGGTTGGCCTATTACTATTTCAGCAATATCACCGGTGAACTCAACGAAACAGGTATAGACGGCGCTACCGACTGGTCAATGCCGCGATACACGCAGTATGGCAATACGTGGTTCCCAATAGATCCTTTATATGATCCTGCCAAGTTCGGCCTTGCTTCGGAATTCAGGGAGGCTGATGTAATTGCCATGCTGGACATTGGTTTTTTTGACCCGGTGCACATTATTTTGACCGGCGATTACGTGAGAAATTTCGGTTTTAACAAAAGCGACGTGGCTGTCCGGACAGGAGATGCGGATCCCGGAGAATGGATCGACGGATATAAAATCGGTTTATCTGTGGGGCATACGGATATCCGGGAGCGTGGTAAGTGGCGGGCATTTTTCAATTACAAATATGTGGGAAAAGATGCGGTCGTGGACGCTTTCACGGATTCCGATTTTCATATCTGGGGAACGGATGCCAAGGGATGGACGATCGGCGGGGAATTTGGCCTCTTTAAAAATGTCTGGCTTTCGTCCCGGTGGACTGCGGCAAAAAATATTTCCGGTCCGCAACTGCTTATGGACACATTTCAGGCCGACCTGAACGTAGAATTTTAGAGCAGGGAAAATCCTATGAAACCCCCATGACGGCATGCCGTCACATAAGGAGCATAAAAATCCCCCCTCACCCCCCTTTAGAAAAGGGGGGGGAACTCAAGCCCTGCCCTCTTTGCCCAAGAGGGGAACTTCCCCCTTTAGAAAAGGGGGATTGAGAGGGATTTGATGAGAAACTTCCCCCTTTAGAAAAGGGGGATTAAGGGGGATTTGATAAGGATAGTTTTTTAAATAACAATACAAACAATAACTTAGAGGTGTATTTTCAAATGAAATCAATGCAGAAATACTTGATATTTATCGTGCCGGCGATTGCCCTGGCGCTGGGTTTGGCAGTCGGCTGGGGCATCGGCAATATGCAGGTTAAAAAAGAGCAGAAAATCTGTCAGAAGCGGCTCAAGGAAGCCGGCCGCAAAGCCGCTCATATGCAAAGAAAGCTGGAAGACGATAAATCGGAGGCGGCAGCGGCTTTGGAAATTAAATGCAAGGCGGACATCGATAAACTGGATGGTGAAAAAAAAGCCCTGGCGTCTCAGATGGGCAAGTTAAAGGATAATGTGCTGGGTCTGGAAAAGAAATTGAAGGAGACAGAGGATGCGTCCGCAAGGATAAAAAAAGAACTCGCCGACATGGAGCAGAAGTATGCCCAGGCGACGCAGCATTGCCGCGATCGGGAACGCGATTTGAAAAATATGACAGGGGAGAGAGACAAGGTTCAGTCGGAATTAAAAAGAACCGGACAGGCGCTGGAACGCTGTGAGACTAATAACGCCAGGCTTGTGGTGATGGCGGAAGATCTGCTGAAGAAATATAAAGACAAAGGCATCGTCAAGGCCGTCATGGAAAAAGAACCGCTTACCCAGATTAAAAAGGTGGAAATGGAACAACTCGCGCAGGAGTACAAAGAAGAAATTGAACAGTTAAAAATCAGGAAAAAGTGATTAGAGGTGATTGACGTGTCACTTTCAAAGTGATGGACATAAAGCCGGAAAGCGCAGCGTCGTATGATAACGTTAAAGAGCGGATAAGACAATTACTGTTGCAGGACAAATTAAAAAAAGAAGCGGATGATCATGCCCGGAAACTGCCGGAGAAATCCGATGTGAAGATTCTTCTGCCGGAGCCGACTCGAAAGCAAAAATAATTTCAGGTATTCAGGAATGTCAAGAACAAACTGGTACGCGTTATACGTGAAATCGAGACATGAATTTATTGTGTCCCACGAATTACAGCTAAAGGGGATAGATGCTTTTTTGCCTTCAGTCAAAAAGATGAGCCAATGGAAGGACAGACAGAAGCAAGTGGAGCATCCGCTTTTTCCCGGGTATCTCTTTGTGCACATTACACCCAGTCCGGAAGAAATTTTAAAAGTCGTTAAGGCAAGGGGCGCCGTGGCTTTGGTTTCAATGAAACCCGGATACCCGACACCGGCGCGGGAAGAAGAAATAATATCTCTGAAAATCGTGCTCGAAAGCGGAGGAAAAATTGATATTTATCCTCATTTAAAAGAAGGCGCGCCCGTAAGGATAAAGAGAGGAGTCTTTAAAGGGGCAGAAGGTATTTTGGATAAGAAGAATGACCAGCATGTGTTTATCGTCAATATAAATGTGCTGGGAAGAAGTGTGGGTATCAAGATGCACGCGGATGATGTCGAAGCGGTATAATAGAAGTTTCGCTCAGCCATACCCATAGTTGTGAACATCAGAAAATATAGAAAAATTCTTTTCGGTTGCGTTAGTATCTATGTAACCGAGAGGGCGGAGCTGTATCATCATGGAAGAACCAAGGAAATAACGGAGCGGGCGTTTGCTGATGTTGCCGCTGCAGGCAATAGCCGTTATATTTCGTTGAGATATTTTAACGTAGCCGGAGCCGATACGGATGGTCGTCTCGGACAGGCTTGCGCCAGGTCGACCCATCTGATTGCCAGGGCGCTTAAATGCGCAAAAAGCGAAAGTGAAAAGCTTCATATTTATGGCAGTGATTATCCGACGCCTGATGGAATATGTATCCGTGATTATATCCATGTGGATGATATTGCTTATGCTCACGTAAGTGCGCTTGATTATCTTATGCAAACCGGTAAATCATCGGCTATGAACTGCGGCTATGGACGCGGATTTTCCGTAAGAGAAATCGTATCAATGGTAAAAAAAGTTATCGAAGTTGATTTCTCCGTTGAGGAAGCCGCTCGCCGGCCTGGTGATCCTCCCGTGCTTATTGCGGACAGCGCGCAATTAAAGAGTCTGACCGGTTGGATGCTAAAATATGAAGACTTGGAGTTCATTATTAATTCGGCCGGGAAATGGGAGATGAAACTTAACCGTAGGCGTGTTTCAAATATCAGCCGTGTTGTATCTGTACGGTAATGCGATTTCCCGTAACTCTCTGCACAAAGAGATCGGCGCTGATTCTGGCAACCATTCCCATGATCGGGATCATGCTCATTCTGGTCTCACACTATCTACTCTACTCAGATGCGCCCGGAAAATCCGATATTATTATTCTCTTTCCCGATCCGGAATTAGATGCAATACGCAGAAAAGCCCGTCAACTTATCGGGGATGGATATTCAAAGCGCCTTTGTATCCCGACATCGTTTAGTTTCTATCAGGTTGACCAAAACAAGACCGGCTTCACTGCCGTTCTGAATCCAGATGTGAAGCCAGGGATCGGTCGGAGCCTGCGACGATTTGAAGATAAGATCAGTATGGATTATTTTTTTAAAATTAAAGAGGAATGCGGTATTCCCGGATATTTCGAAAACACGCATGTGGAAATGATCCTGGCGAGAAAGATCATGGATGCTTATGGATTCAAAAGGGCAATTTTCGTCAGTTCACCCTTTCATATGAGGAGAATCAAAATGATCGCCGGCAGAGTTTTTGATTCATCGTATGACATAAAACTGGCGCCAAGCCGTTTTGAAAAAACATTCGGAATACCTATACTATCGCTGGAAAGTCTGCAGCACATTTGCATGGAATTTCCCAAAATAATCTGGTTTCTCTGCTATGACTTTCGGGAAATTCGGACCCTATGATCTTATCAGCTCCAAAAATCCTGTCCGGAATGTTCAGGAATAAAATCCTGTTCGGCGTTGTTTCAGGCTGGGGATCTCAAGTGGTCTCACTTGTCCTGGGTATTTTCACACTACCTCTTTTTTTTAGGTATCTGCCGAAAGAGGATTTGGGTATCTGGTTGTTTATTCTCGGAACAAGTTTTTTCGTCAATTTGGCCGACTTGGGATTTTCGCCGGTATTGAGTCGTCAACTCGCTTTTGAGCTTGGGAAAGGCGACAGGGAATCGAATCCGAACTATGCCGGCGCTTCATACTACTATAGTCTGTCGAAGTATGTTTCCAATGTAACGTCGTATATCCTTTTTCTGGGTATGCTCCCGATAGGCGGCCTGTTTATCTGGGCACTGCAGCTTCCTGAAAGGCTGGTCCTTCCTTCTCTTGGTGCCTGGGCAGTTTTTTGTCTGTCTCAGGCTGTGACATGCCAAGCCAAATATCTGGAGACGACTCTGAACAGTCATGGCGAAGTCGGCTGGCAGAATTGGGTACAGACGATAACTCAGTTATTTGCGCTTCTCGGCTATTTTGTCGTCCTTCATTTCCTGAATGGCGGGATTATTACACTCTCAATCGTTCTCCTCGGACGCAGTATACTGAACACGATTGGTCTCCGGATACTTCTTCGTAGTCTTATCAATAAACTTTTCAGGGCCAGTACACATATTACCTTGCAAGATGTAAAGCCTCATATACAGCCTGCATTTGATTATTTATTAATAGGTGTGGGTGCCTTTTTAATTCTTAATACCGATCAGTATTTTATCGTGAAATTTCTTGGAGTTGCGCAGCTTGCCGATTATGCCGCTGCTTACAGATTGGTGCAGATTGCCTTCACCTTTGCTTCGACCGCATCCGCCATGTGCATCCCTTTTATTTCAAGGAAAAGCATATCAGGAGACAGGAGTGGCGTTCATAACATGCTGATGCTCAATACTACGCTAGGTATGATGATCCAGATTGCTGCTATATCTGTCCTCGCAGTATTCGGGGATTACGTTCTGCAGTTATGGCTGGGCAAAGGGCATTTTGTGGGTTGGGGAGTCCTCTGGACATTCTGTGTCATGCTGACTCTCGAAAATCATCATGTCATCTTTGCCCGTTTCGGTCTGAGCGCAAAGATAGACCCCACGTGGGGAAAGATGTCGATAATCTCCGGGGGTATAAACCTGATGCTTACCTTTATCGGTGTCAAGTGGCTGGGTCTTCTTGGGGTCGCCTTGGGAACCATGATAGCGCAGATGTTGACCAATAACTGGTATGCGGTTGTAAAGACTCTTCGGATTCTGAAGTTGGGATTCTGGAAATATGTTAAGGGGTCGGGGATTGTCTGGTTTGCTACCGGAGTGATTTTGCTGATTCTCATGTCCTGTATAAGATCGCTGATTCTCTGTCCGCTGTCATCAGTCCTCACAGGGGTAAGTGTGACGATGTTCCTGTGCTCGGGTATCTTTTGTGTTTATCTGAGAAGCATGGGGTTATTCAGTAAATGAATCAGGCAATACTGGCATGTGTTTCCTTAATACTTCTGGCGATCAGTTGGATCATATACAGGAAAAATTTTGAACTGTTCATGTGTTTCCTCATTTTTCTTTATAATGATTGTTTCTATCTGACGCCTCAAATACCCGGACGTCCTGATGATTATAAGCTGCTTCTTCTGCCCATTATTCTGATACTGCTGGCCGTAAATCTATTTACCGGAAAACTTGCGTTTGGAAGGTATGGCTGGTGGATTATCTCCTTTTTGGGAATAACAGTTTTCGGCTTAGTCGTTGCATGGTTTGCCGGTCAAAGTTTCTCTCTTGGCGTAAAGGCCGTCAAATTCGCTCCACTTGTCCTGATATACTTTCTACTGGCTGGCCGGCGTGTTGATAGTGAAAAATTCGCGAAGTATTTTATTTTTATGGCGCTTGCCGTAGCCTTGATTGCATCGATTCAATATTTCGGGCACGGCAGAGTAAACTTATTTCCCGGTCTGGCGAAGGATGTGCTTGCTGGAAAAACAGATTATTTTCGTGTAGGGGTCGGCCAATTTGTTATTTCTGCCGCCGCGGTCGTGGCGTTTGTCAGGTACCGGCAAAGTTCGCGGATCATGTTTTTGCTTGCCTCAGTTGCCCTTTACGGTGAGGTCATTTTTGTGCAACAGACACGTGGATTTATTGTTGCTATCTTTCTGGCAATTTTCGTTGTCTATATGCTGTCGCATGAATTCACTGCGTTGCGGCTCGCCGCTTATATGTTTTTTGCAGGGTTCTGCCTTTGCGGTTGGTTGTTTCTTCAAAACGTCGATTTAAGCCATCTCTCATTGGTCAAGAGAACCACGACCGACTTTACAAAGCGGGGAGGGAGTTTCGGAAGCAGCTACCAGGCGCGCTTGAATGCCTACGATTACTATTGGAAAGAGATAACGAAACATCCGATCACCGGTCGCGGTATCTGGAGTTTCAATTGGCAAGGCAATAACGAGCAGAACTTGCAAAGGCACAAGGGGATCCATCTGAGTGACATCGGCATTACTCACTTTATTGTGGAAGCAGGGCTAATCGGTTTTATCTGGTTGCTGTACGGTCTTCTCAGGCTCTGGAGGGATATTTTTCGATTTCGCGGACAGCTTGCGATAGCCGCATATTTTATCATCGCAACTTTTACCATGCCGACTTTGGATATGATGTTTCGGAACGACAATCTGTTTATCTTTGCTGTTTTTCTCGGGTTGTCTTCCAGCATGATCACGTTTAACCGGAATATCTGCTCTGAAAATAACCGGATTTAGGAAAAAGGCTTTCTGAGAAAACGCTTCGACAAGATGTTGAAAATAGCAATAGCAATTGGAAATAGTTAACATCAGCAACGATGACAATAAAAACATTAATCAAGAGTATTCCTGGTGCGCTACCCGCATATAAAAAAATCAGCGCGATAGACAAGCTTGAAATAACGGCTGTAGGTAGTTGCTTATGCTTATTTGTAAACAAGCAACTCAAAATGAGAATGCCAGTGTTCATTAATTCTCATCTGTGGGCTCGTTCAGATTCTGCCTGCGATTATATGGAAGGTCGAACAGCGGATCCAAGCCTGATCGAACATTATCTCTCACGCGGCGTGTGGAATCATCCAAAAGTAGCTATTATCGGTGGCAAGGAAGTATCCTATGCTAGATATTATGCCGATAGCATCCTTGGAAGATATATAGCGGGTGCAGAGTTCTTAAAGTGTCGCCCCGATGTTCTCTTAATGGATTCATATTTCGACCAGTATACGACCTATTATCAGCATAAGAATGGATGGCAAGCCTTCTTTGGCAGAATAGGCTTTGAGAACAAGGAAATCGAAGAAGAATTTAATCAGATATTCACATATATTGGGAGAATTGACGCGGCAGAAACAGTAAAAAATGTGCAGAAGCTCAGCACTCACTTCCTAACCAGAAGTCCAAAAATAAAAATATTTTATATGCATTTTCCGCTTTTGCCTGGTTACTTGCCTGAGAAGGTGTATCGGCAAGATGAGATGATACGGAAAGAGATAGCAGGAATAGCGTCTGAAATTCCTAATTTATTTATATTGGATATTCCAATTTTCTAAAGTTGTCCCGCTGACGGATGCCTCTCATCCTAATTACAGCGTGGAAATATGGAACCATTTTTATCCTGAGGCATACGATTTTTTTGCTGATAGAATCATAGCAGCGCTGCAAGGCAAGGCAGAGAGGTAGAGGTCTCATCCAGTCTCGAAAATCGTGAGAAACGTCATAAACGTCACTTCCTTCGCATTATTATAAATCAGGAGTTAAGACATGAATATAAGAAGAAACGATTTGATTTCGATGCCAAACCTTTTATTAAACAAGCTTGAAACAAGAATGAGGAGAAGCACACTTTTTTCAAAGCCCCTGACCATAACGCTTGAACCGACGCTTTCATGTAATTCTAATTGTGTCATGTGCAATCGAAACTTCAGCCGAAAAGAAACGAAGCAAGCGACCGGCTTTCTCAGTTGGGACACCTTTAACAGGGTGAGGCCGTACTTTAAATACGCAAGGAATGTTTTGTTTAGCGGTTTTGGAGAGGCCTTGCTTCATCCTGAGTATACTGCCATGTTGAAGGAAATTAAGAAATCGGGGCCTTTTGTTTTCTTCTATACCAATGGGATTGCGATGAAGGAAGAGCTGGGTAAACAGCTTGTTGACATCGGCATGGACAGAGTCTGCATTTCAATGGGCGGCGCGACAAAAGAGACTTACAAAAAGATCCGGGGCATTGATGCATTTGAGTCGGTCGTTGAAAACATAAAACATATCCGTGATTACAAACATAAAACCGGCAGGATAAAACCAGCGCTCTTTTTCAATATAGTGGCAATGAACAGTGTCCTTCCTGAGCTTCCGTTGATCGTTGAAATGGCTCGTGAGTTGGAAGTATCGAATATTGACATGCCGAATATGGTTGCGCAGGGTGCTGAAATGAAGACTGAAAGTATCTGGCTTAATCTTGATGCAGCTAAAAATGAATTTGCCGAGGCCGCACTTCTTGCTCAGAAATATGGAATCGGATTCAATCCGCCGAACCTTGACCCCGGGTTTAAAAGTGACTGCAGGTCTCTGTTCGAAATTATGGTTGTAAATTGGGATGGGACCGTCATGTCATGCGCACTGGAAAGATATGTTGTGGGAGATCTTAAGGAAAGCTCTATCGACGAAATATGGAACAGCAAGGGGATGGTTGAATTGAGGCGAGATTATTATAAAAAGGGACTCAATAATATCTGCCCCAGATGCACGTGTTGGGATAACGATCCGCTTAACTTTATTGACCCTGCGTTAAATTCAAGGGAATTTGCCGTCAAACGTTTATGATTATTCATCGAATAAGCATTAGTACAGAAAGGGCTGCAGCTGAGGCGTAAATAAAATGGATGTTTCGATTGTTATAGTCAGTTTCAGTACGAATAGGCTGCTTGATGAATGCATCGCTTCTATCAAGCGCGAGACAACCTGCTCGCATGAAATTATTGTCGTGGACAATGCTTCGTCTGACGACTCATGCCGGATGCTTCGCGAAAAATATCCGGATGTGATCCTGATCGAAAACACCGAAAATGCAGGTTTTGCCAGGGCCAACAACCAGGGATTTGCTGTTGCCCGGGGACGCTATTTTTTCATGCTCAATTCCGATACGGTAATTCTCGACGGGGCCATCGACAGGCTGTTTGATTTTATGGAAAAGAACCCGGATATTGGGATATGCGGACCGCGTAATATCGGCCGCGACGGTAAAATGCAGTATAACTGCGATCATTTCCCCAGTGTATGGAATTCATTTTGCTACTTCGTGCGGTTAGGAGATATCTTTCCCCGATCCAGGTTTTTTAATCCCAACCAAATGCGTTACTGGAATTACGCGGAGATAAGGGATGTCGATCGCATGGTCGGTTGTTCGCTCTTGATTCGGTCCGGGCTTTATAAGAATTTGCATGGACTTGATGAAAACTTTTTCATGTACTTCGAGGAAACCGATTTTTGCTACCGGGCCAAAAAGTCGGGCGCTCGTATCACCTACTACCCGCACGCAGTAATATTGCATTATGGCGGCGAGAGTTCTAAAGTTGCTGAAAATGAACCAGTTATCAGTAATACCGTGGCATCTTATTTTCATAGGTCACTGTACTATTATTACCTGAAGAACCACAATTTGTTCTCCCGGATTGCCTTCCGCTTACTGAATCTGACATTCGGCCTGTTTCTTCTTCTCCACAGCAGTGTCAGTGGGAATGGGGAAAAAAGAAACATGGCCCTTTGTTATGGAAAGGTTTTAATCAGGATGGCGCTAGTCCGTCAGCAGAAGAAATGCAAAGAACATTTTGATCATGATTTTCCTGCAAAAAATAACTCGAATATTTCAAACACGGGAAAAGCCGTTTAAGTTCATATTGGCCAAACTCTTATGGGAAACCAATTTATGTTGCCTGTTTACCATAAAAAGGCAGGGGTATAAATTAAGATTTTACCCCACATCGTTATCTGCATCGCTTTGGGTGTCCAAAGAAGATCGCATAGCTGATGAGCTTTTTCTGTCCGATTATTTAAAAAGAGAAAGCATTTTTGTGGATATCGGCGCAAATATCGGGACACATTCTCTTAAAGCCGCATTTGTTGTAGGTCCGAGTGGTAAAATTATATCCTTTGAACCTCATCCCCGGACATTCTATTATTTAAATAAGAATATTCGTTTGAATGCCTCCGATAATATAGAAACCCATAACTGTGCGCTGGGAGATAAATCCGGCCATTTGAATTTTTCAAATGATATAGCTGATGATCAAAACTGTATTGTGTCTTCAGAGGGTATAAAAGTTGAGGTTAAAAAATTAGAAGATGCTGTCAGTCCGAGGAAAATTGATTTAATAAAAATAGACGTCGAAGGATACGAACTTTTTGTATTACGCGGAGGCATCAGATTACTTAAGCATACAGATTGCGTTATGTTTGAGTCGTCGGAAACCAGCTTCAACAAATATGGATATGCTACAAAGGATATTCTAAAATTCTTTCATGAAAATGGATTTGCTGTTTTTAGGTTGGATTTCAACAAGTTGTATAAGCTGGCAGACGAATATGACTCCACAAGAACTGAAAACATGCTTGCAGTAAAGGACATTGAGGGATTCTTACAGAGAACGGGTTATGAAGTAGCCGAACATGAGCATGGTGGATAATATGATCGATCAGCATGATATAAAAGCAACAGCCGGTACCGATGAACAATCCATTCCGGTTACGGTGTTCACGGCTACGTTTAACAGAAGGCATACGCTGGAAAGAACTTACCGCAGTCTTCAGAAACAGACATTTAAGAATTTTGAATGGCTTATTATAGATGACGGCTCAACGGACGACACCGGCGCTCTCGTTGCAGAATGGTTGAAAGAAGAGAATCCATTTCCTATCATTTATCACTGGAAACCAAACGGTGGATTGCACACGGCCTATAATGCAGCCATTTCTCTGGCGCGTGGAGAATATTTTGCAACTCTCGATTCTGATGACTGGTATGATCCGGAAGCGCTAATGCTCTTAACAAATCAATGGAATTCCCTGCCGGCATCCAAAAAGCTTGAGATTTCCAATATTGAAGGTCTGTGCCGGCATGCCGACGGCACGCTTATTGGCGCCCTTTATCCCACCGATGTTTATGAGAGCGACAACTTTTCGATTCGGAAGCACAAATGGCCGATGGACACTTTAGGAATGTATCGATTGGACGTGTTGAAAGAATTTCCCTTTCCGGAAGGGTACGAAGGCGGTTTTGTTGAAGCAGCTCTTGTCTGGCACAGAATTGCGGGCAAATACAAAACGCTGTTTTTGAATAAAACTATCGGTTACAAGGAGTATTTACCGGTTGGGCTTACACATCGGTCACGGACGGCTAAATTCCGGAAATCCGCCGCCGCCGTCCTTTATCATAGAGAGTTTTCAAGAATAAAATCCGCCGGAATTATTGAAAGACTGAAGAGCAGGATAAATGTATTTCGTTATTCGTATCACAACAGGCTTTCAATCTCAAAACAGCTCGATGAAGAACCATTCATATTATCGGGAATTTCCTTCGCTATCCTCGGCTATCTCATCTATGTGAAAGACAGAGTAGCGATATACAGGGAGAAAAACCAAAAAAGCATGGAGATACGTTAAGCGGAAGTATCGGCGGAAAATTCCAGGAACCATTTACTATGCGCATAGTCATAACTTCGATTTCTTTTTGCGAATACGTCATCCAGCAAGCAAACGGCCTCGCTGGTCGCGGGCACGAAATCCTGCTGGTGATGCCTACTCAACTTGTGGATGCAACTGTCGGCTCCGATCTGGAGAATGTTATAGCGCCAGGTGTGAAGTGCTGGGCATATGACACACGGGGAAGACGGCGTCCGGCTTTTTATGCCGGTCTGTTGCGAGTTGTTTCAAGCTTTTCCCCGGAAGTATTACACATCCATGATAATGGGGAGCTGGAAACGTTCGTGCTTGCGGTAAGATTTCATAGGGTGCCGCTTGTCGTGACCATTCACGATGTAAGCCCGCATCCGGGGGTAGATTCCCGGTCTAAGACCAGGCGTAGGATTATCAGGAAATTGTTGAAACGGCGCGCCGATGTGATTCATTTGCACGGGAAAGTATTACATAGCAATCTAAAGGAGCTGCTGCCTGATCTTGCCGGCAAGGTTGCTGTAATTTCCCACGGAACGCTCTCTCTTTTTAAATACTGGGAAAAGGAAGTGATAGAAAAAGAACCGCTTACCTGTCTTTTTTTCGGCAGAATGGAAAAATATCGCGGACTGGATAATCTGGTTAAAATAGGGCGGATTCTCAAGAAAACAGTTCCCGGAATAAAGATTATTGTGGCGGGAACCGGCGCCGAACTGGAAAAATATAAGACAGAAATGATGGAACTGGGGATATTCGAAGTTCATGATCAATTCATCCCGGATGAGGATATATTCCGTTATTTCAGAAGGGCATCACTCCTGCTTCTTCCCTACCACGAAGCATCCCAAAGCGGGGTTGTATCTATGGGATTGGCGTTTGGCGTGCCTGTTGTTGCCACGGCAGTCGGTTCGATCCCGGAGGTTGTCATTGAGGGAATCAACGGAAAGATCGTGGCTCCCGGTGATGTGGAAGGTTTTGCCGGGAAAGTGCGGGAGATTCTGGCCGACGGGGATGGCCTGAAACGCATGTCCGGCCATTGCGTCAGGTCTGCAGAGCAACTGGATTTCCGCAATCTCGCAAATGAATTTGTCGAATTATACTCAAAGGCAACAGCCCGAAAGCTTCGTTCGCGTGGCGAGAATACTTATGCCGAACAGTCCTAAGAAGGTCGCAGTTCTTCTCCCATCATTGCATGTCGGTGGCGCCGAAAAGTTGGTGGCGGAGGAATTGATCTACATGAAGGATGATCCCCGATTTGCCTTTGAGCTTCATCTTGTATTCGACAGGGGACCATTTTTTGATAGAGTTGCGTCGCTGGGGCTTCCTGTTTATGTATGGAATGCCCCTCACAAATCGATACGCGTGCTTAATGCGTATGCGGATATCATAAAGCATTTGCGTCGCACCCGCTGCGATATACTGCACAATCATCTGCTGGACCACATTGGACCGATTGTGGGAAAGCTGGCCGGCGCTCAGGTCTTGGCTACTGTGCACAGCGACAAACCATATTCGGCAATGGAAAAATTAGCACTGGCGACCAGTGATTTGGTCCTTGCCTGCGGATCTCAGGTTAAGAACAATATTTGTAAATTCGTTCCTGCCGGAAAGGTAGGCGTTCTCGACAACGCGATACGCACATCGGACAATAAAAAGGATTTCTGCCGGGACAATGTATTAAAAAAATTCGGGATCAAAGCGGGAAGTAAACTCGTGATCTCATTGGGACGTTTCACCAGTTTAAAGGGATTCGATGTGCTGATCGAGGCGTTCCGCCGCGTTGTGTCTGAGGTGCCCGATGCTGTGCTTTTGATCGGCGGAGACGGAGAGGAAAAAGGTCGTCTCACCAAGTTGGTCGAGTCTTACAGACTTGGGGGAAATATAATATTGCCCGGAATGGTCATAGAAGTTCATGAACTGCTTGCTGCCTGTGATCTGTATGTCAATTCATCGAAGTGGGAAGGCCTGCCCATGACTCTGCTTGAAGCAATGGCGCACGGCAAACCGATGGTAGCGACAAACGTCGGCGGCAACTCCGAGGTGGTGCATGAAGGCAGCACAGGCATTCTGGTCCCGCCGGAAGATCATGAAAGACTCAGCAATGCTATCATTCGAATGCTTAAAGATGATGGGGCAAGGAAAAAAGCAGGCAAAGCCGCGTGGGCATTGTTTACTCAAAAATACACCATTGACAAGCATTGCGAAAAACTTGCGGAATATTACATGCAGCTATTGCGCAAAAAAACAAAACCGCAAAATTAATTATGGCAAGGATCGCAGTTCTTATATTCTTTACTATTATCTCTGTTATTTTAGGGGTAAATTCCAAGGTCTTCGGTGTTGAAAAACGGAGCGTCGATGACGCAATCATCGAAATAATGCCGGACGATATTATTTCGACGGTCAGCCCCTATTTATTCGGCTCAAATATAAGGTGGCTATGGAATGCAGACGGCGCATGGGATTGGAAGAAGAAGGCGGCGAACAAAAATGTGCTTGGCGCATTGTTAGAGCTTAAGCCGACAGTAATGAGGTATCCTGGAGGCAGCGAAGCTAATAGATATGATTGGCGGGCCGGCGTCGGACCGGTGCAATTAAGACCAATGCTTGTCGGCGTGGATGGCAATGATGTCAGTTTCTTTGGCACTGATGAATTCCTTGCGCTATGCAAGCAGATCGGGGCCGAGCCTATTATTACGGCCAATGCTGCGACATTAACTGAGCGTGACGCCGCCGAGTGGGTGAAATATACTAACTCCCGAAAAAAAAACGATTTGATGAAAGTAAAATTTTGGGAAATCGGCAACGAACCTGAGGGGGAAGGAATTGCAAGCAGACAGTATGCTGAAAAAGTAAACCTGTTTGCGAACGCTATGAAAGCAGCGGATCCCGATATTCAGATCGGCGCGGCTGTGTCGGACAGAAATGATCCGGACGCTGCTAAATGGGATTCACCTCTTCTGCAAGCGGCAGGGAAGAATATAGACTTTATCACGCCTCACTTTTATTCGATATTCAATTCCGGATGGGTTTTTTATGGGGATAGAGCAAAGTCGGTTGAGTTCAATGCTGATTCAGGGGGCCAATACATACTTGAGTTTATCGCAAATGGAACACCGGCGGATGGCGGTTGGCCCATTATTGCTATTAAAGTAAATAAAGCAGTAGTCGGCAAACTTACGGTGGAGTCTCCGGTTTGGCGTACATATAAGATGCCGATAAATCTAAGCGCAGGCAAGAACAGGATTACAATTTCATTTATAAACGACCATGTATCAAAAAACGGAGAAGATAGAAACTGTTTCATCTACGATATGCTCGTCAAAAAAGGCAATGATGTCATTTATGAGTTGTTCAGCGGCGATAATATAAGCAACGCTCTTTTCGGCACTATTAATGACCATGAGGCTCGCCTGAGAAACCTGAAACATCGTTTACAGGTTGCTCCGAAGAAAGACATTAAAATCGCAATTACGGAATACAATGTTATATACAATAACAAAGGACATCTGCCGGCAGGATATAGTTCCCGCTTCGACGAGATATCCAATCTGAGATCCGCACTCTTCGTTGGTGATCTGCTTTCGCTTTTCATAAGAGAGGATGTATGGATGGCTAACTTCTGGGCGCTTATGGGAGGGATGGGCAACCTTCAGGTGTCGGAAGAAAAAATATTCTATCGGCCGTCTTATTATGTAATCAAAATGTTTCGCGAACATGCGGGACAAAGGCTTTGCTCCAATTTGGTGCAGGTGGCCAAAATGAACAGCGTTCCCCTTGCCATCTATCCTGCACACAACGATATACCGGTTCTGGGAGTGACTTCAACAGTAGACCGCAATGGAAGAATCATCGTTTCGGTTATCAACAGGTCCGGAGACACAGATATTAATTCTACAATTCGTATAAAGGACAGCGTTGGCGGCTATCTTCGCAAGGCAACGGTTCTTACGGGAGACAGTATGGAAGCCGACGGCAAGCATCGCGGCGCTATTTCATATTATTCGACAGACGCTGTGACCGGCACGAACGAATTTAAATATCTCTTTCCAAAGCATTCCGTCGTGCAAATGGAACTGGTTCCGCTTAGCGCAAAATGAAGCCAACTGTTGTCAGTAATGTGTATAAGGCAGCAGGTCGGAAGAGATTACTCGTCCTTGCGGATTGTCCGTTGCCGCTGAAATTTATAACAAGTCTCGGCAGGCGCGCGAATGCGACTATTGACTTGCAGTATATAGATACTTCGAGGGAAATCCAAAGAGGCGTACTGTATCGCCACTTGTCTTACCTGTATCTGTTGCTTATCGGCTTGCGCATATGAAAATGGCTATTTTCCGCGCAACCATGAATAGAAATGAAGCAATCGAGAAAGGATCTCGCGGATACAAGAGATTTGCGGATAAATTTAATATTGAATCGCTGGGGGGAATACTCGGAGGTTTATTTCATTCCGGGAGAGAAATCCCGTCGTGGTCAACTAACGCAGAAACAAGGCAACCATAAAATGAAAGTCCTGATGGCCAATAAGTTTTTCTACCTCAACGGGGGTAGTGAAAGGGTTTTCTTTCAGGAAAGAGAGCTGCTTCAAAAAGAGGGAATATCCGTAATAGATTTTTCCATGCAAGACGAGCGCAATCTATACTCTCCCTATGCCGAGTTCTTTGTTGAAAATATTAACTATGCGTCTGCGAGCGGATTATTTCGCAAACTGAAAACAGCGGCATCCTTTATTCATTCCGGCGAAGCCGTGAGAAAATTGGAAAAACTTCTGGAGCGCGAACGACCGGATGTCGCACATCTCCACAATATCTACCATCAGCTTACGCCTTCTATAATCACGGTTCTAAAAAAACATGGCGTTAAAACGGTATTGACCCTGCACGATTATAAACTGATATGCCCATCATACCTCGCTTTAAACAAAGGGCGAATATGCACGGTCTGCGATGGCCGGGCTTTCTGGAAGGCGGTAATCTGCCACTGCCAAGCCTCACGAATGCAGGAGCTTCTGTTGGCGGCGGAGGGGTTGTGGCATTTGTGGCAACGAAGCTATGAGGCGGTTGATATCTTTATCGCACCCAGCAGGTTTCTCGTTGATTTGACCGGCAGAAGAATTCCGCGGGAGAAAATTCGTCTGCTTCGCAACGGGATTAATCTTGATAAATACTTCTCATACTGCGACGATAAAGGGTATGCTCTGTATCTTGGACGCTTATCAAAGGAGAAAGGCATCAGAACTCTTCTTGACGCTCATAATAAATTGAATACTGCCGTCTCTTTGAAAGTGGTCGGCGACGGCCCGCTTGCGGAGTCGCTGCAATCCGCTTATCCTGATGTTCAATTCATAGGCTATAAAACTGGCATGGAACTTAATGATCTCATCGGAGAGGCGGCCTTTGTCGTTGTCCCATCCGAGTGCTACGAAAATTGCTCCATGTCTGTCCTCGAAGCGATGGCATCCGGCAAAGCGGTTATTGGTTCAAATCTTGGCGGACTTCCGGAACAGATTGAGGACGGCGTATCAGGGTTTTTGTTTGAGCCAGGCAATGCGCGTGATCTGGCGGAAAAAATGGACCGCCTTATTCAAGACAAGATGTTAAGACAAGATATGGGCATGGCCGGCAGAAAAATTATGGAAGAAAAATTCTCGCTCCACGAACATGGAAAGAAACTGATCAGCATTTATAGGCAGCTTTCTAATTAATCCTAAAAGCGCTCACAAAAATTTGGAGATGCGTCATATGGAAGCCTGTTTAATTGTTACATACCGGTGCAATGCCAGATGCTATATGTGCAATACGTGGCAACATCCGACGGAAAAGGAAAAAGAATTTCCGCCATCGTTAATCGACCGGATTCCCGGCAACCTGGATTTTATCAATATCACAGGCGGCGAACCGTTTCTTCGCGATGACCTTGAAGCAATAATAACTACTGCCCTGCAAAAAACAAAACGCCTGGTTATCAGCACAAACGGATACCTTACAGAAAGCATTGTAAATATCGCTAAAAAATTTGGCAACAAGATCGGAATCAGAATTTCTATAGAAGGTTTGCCGGCGGCTAATGATGAATTGCGCGGAATTAAGAACGGCTTTGATCATGGTTTGCGAACTCTTTTGATTCTCCGCGATATGGGCATCAGGGACATTGGCTTTGGGATTACCGTATCTGATAGAAATGCCAAAGATATGATCCATCTATATCATCTCGCGGCTGCTGTGGGAGTTGAATTTGCTACGGCGGTTACACATAATTCATTTTATTTTCATAAAGCTGATAATTAT
Source organism: Smithella sp. M82 (assembly GCA_001683985.1). Classification (GTDB taxonomy): domain Bacteria; phylum Desulfobacterota; class Syntrophia; order Syntrophales; family Smithellaceae; genus Smithella. Next base: position 21,647 of record MAEO01000205.1, on the reverse strand, counting down.
TTCGTGGATCAGGAGATGGTCGCCGGTGAATTTGAAAAAATATCTTATGAATTGCTCAAAACGAACAGGCCAAAAAATTGGTTTCGCGCCTACTTTAATATGGGACTGGCAAATAAAGTAAGAGGCGGCGACAGACCTCTGCCCTGTAAGGCCGGCACGGATGTTTTTTTTCTTGATCCACAGGGAAACATTCTTCCCTGTAACGGCTCGGATGCGCCGCTAATTATGGGCAATCTGCATAAGCAATCATTTAGTGAAATCTGGCGCGGGCAGCGTGCGGCAGAGACAAGGGAGATTGTGAAGCATTGTGAGAAGCAATGCTGGATGATCGGGTCCGCCTCTCCGGCCATAAAGAAAAATATCACAGTTCCTTTCTTTTGGATAATTAAAAATAAGCTGCGAATTATAACGGATAAAGAAGGTAGGTCTGTTTTATCTCCTGTTAAATTCAAATCATGATTGGAATAATGAAACCCATATGACGGCATCCGTCACAAAGGAGCATAAAAATCCCCCCTCACCCCCCCCCCTTAGAAAAGGGGGGAACTCAAGCCCTGCCCTCTTTGCCGAAGAGGGAAACTTTCCCCTTTAGAAAAGGGGGGCACTTGGTCTTTGCCCAATCCCCCCGGACACCCCTTTAGAAAAGAGGGGAACTTCCCCCTTTAGAAAAGGGGGATGGAGGGGGATTTGATGAGGATAGTTTTTAAATAACAATATAAACAATAACTTAGATGTGTATTTTCAGATGAAAAATTATTTTTTTCCTCTTCGCTTTACGGTTTGGGGTAGAGGACTTAATTGAGAATTCTGGTTATTGGAACAAGGGGCATCCCGAACATACCCGGAGGGGTGGAGAAACACTGCGAGGAATTATTCCCCCGTATTGCCGCCCGAGGGCATGAGGTTATGCTTGTACGGCGCGCAGCTTATGTCAACGATGGGCTTAAAAGTTGGCGGGGTGTCGAGTTGGTGGACTGTTACACTCCGCGCCGCAAGGCTTTCGAGGCCATTACCCATACTTTTCTGGCCTTAATGGCGGCACGTAAATATAAGCCCGATGTCATACATATCCATGCCATTGGACCAAGCCTGTTGACTCCGTTTGCGAGACTGATGGGTTACCCGGTGGTCGTCACCAACCACGGGCCGGATTATGATCGCCAGAAATGGGGGCAGCTGGCCAAATTCATGCTGCGCCTGGGTGAAAAAATGGGTGGGCTGTTCGCCAGCGAGGTTATTGTTATTTCCACCGTGATTGCTGATATTATTAAAAGGCGATGTCACAGGGAGTCAAACCTGATTTATAATGGAGTGCCCTTACCTGTAAAAAGTGAGACTGACGGCTATATTAGAAAACTCAACGTTGAACAGGGGCGCTATATTCTGGCTGTGGCCCGGCTGGTGCCCGAAAAAGGTCTCCATGATCTTTTGAGCGCCTTTGAGCATCTTGGCCCAGATCTAAAACTGGTGATCGCCGGTGATGCCGACCATGAAAGCGAGTACAGCCGCGAGTTGAAAGCCCGGGCAGCAGCGAATCCTTTCGTTGTAATGACCGGCTACGTTACCGGTGAGCCCCTCAACCAGCTATACACCCACGCCGGACTATTTGTTTTACCTTCCTACCACGAAGGTCTTCCCATTGTTTTGCTGGAGGCCATGAGTTACGGTTTATCTGTATTGGTTTCAGACATACCGGCAAATAAAGAAATAGGATTGCCGCAAGAACGATATTTCAAATGCGGTGATGTTAACGACCTCAAAGAAAAAATGATTGCCTTAACGGAGCGAACTTCAACTTTAGAGGAGCGGGAAGAGTTTCGACGACAAATAGAAACAAAATATAACTGGGATTATATTGCCGACCAGACAATCACTGTCTATCAAAAAGCTTTGCGTCAGTAATTTTAACAACAATCCTAATTGTCCAAGAGGACGTCGCGGTAAGGCGTGAAAATCACACAGAATGAAAAATCTATTTTCGTAATTAAGCAAACCCAGGTTGAAAAGCTATGTTCAGTCAACAATTCTACATACTGATTAATATCCTTATGCTGGCAGATGCCGTCATCCTTATTTTTACCGGGTATGCGGCATACTCTATTAGTCTCGAATGGGAAACGGAAAATCTTGTCATGGCCTGGACCGATTTCATCGGGTCGGCGCTGTTCTTGATGTTCCTGAATAATTACATCATGGGGAGGTATGGATTCTATTCCATAAAGCGTTTCCGCACTTACAGGGTCATGATTTTTGCCCTGTTTAAGGTCGTTGCGCTTGATTTTATTATTCTTGCCACCGGATGCTTGTTAATCAACGTCGGTCCCGTCCCTCGTGTTTTTATTATTCAGTATTTTGTTTATTCTTTTACGGTGTTTCTGATTGTACGATTGATTCTTTATTATTATCTGGATAACTTTTCGCAGGTTAGATTTAATGCATGGAAAATACTGCTGGTAGGAAATGAGAATCGGATCAGACTGGTTGCTTCTGTTCTGGAAAAACAGAGAAATTGGGGCCATCAAGTTGTCGGCTTCTTATCAATAAACAGTGACGGTAAACATGAATTGGGCGACTTGTGCAAATTGGGAGAAATAAAAGACTTTGGCGATATCCTGCGGAAATACGAAATTGATGAAGTTATCTTTGCCCTGCCCAGAGAATATCCGTGTAAAATGGAACAGTTGCTGATCAAGTGTGAAGAAATCGGTGTTGCCTTCAGAATCGTGCCGGGCTTGTTCGACATCGATAATCAACATCGCATAAAGGTCGATTCTCTTTTAGGGATTCCGACTTTGACCCGTCCGTCTTTGCAAATAACCGCTTCCGGCTTGTTTTACAAAAGGATTCTTGATTTGGCGGGTAGTCTTGTCGGACTTATTGTACTTTTCATGATATATCCTTTTATTGGGCCGGCAATAAAGTTGAACTCTTCCGGCCCGGTTTTTTTCAAGCAAATAAGAATCGGGAAAAACGGGCGACGGTTTTATCTGTATAAATTTCGCACAATGTTAAAGGATGCGGAAACGAAGAAATCGGAGCTTATGAAAAAAAATGAGATGAGCGGACCCATATTCAAAGTGGAAGATGACCCGCGCATAACCAGCGTGGGCAAGTTCCTGCGCAAGACGTCATTGGATGAAATGCCGCAATTTATTAATGTATTGAAAGGTGAGATGAGTCTCGTGGGCACCAGGCCGCCGACACCCGATGAGGTTCAGCAATACGAAGACTGGCATCTAAGGCGCATTTCGACCAAGCCGGGAATCACCGGTTTGTGGCAAATTTCCGGACGAAACGCCATCAAAGATTTTTCAGAAGTTGTAAAACTTGATCTTCAGTATATTGATAGCTGGCGTTTTACAACGGATCTTTGGATACTCTGGAGGACAGTCTGGGTGGTTCTGGCCCGAAAAGGAGCGAGGTGAAGGAGTAATAAATTGGTTGTGTGGCAAGATAATATTATGAGGCATAAATTTTGGGACGAGACGTGGTTCAAGACCTGCATCCTTTTGAGTCTTTTTATTGCGGCTTATTGGATTCCGCTGAAGACGATTGTAAATATCTGGCGGACGGATGAAGACTATTCCTACGGTTTCCTTATCCCGCTGTTTTCCGCCTACTTACTGTGGAATAAGCGAAAGGTTTTGCATAATATACGATTTAAAACAGCCTGGCCCGTATTGCCTTTCCTGATATTCTTCGTGTTGCTTTCATTATATGGAATTCTTGGTTCCAGCGGCAATATATCCATGCCGGCAGTCCCTGTCCTGATAATTCTTTTTACGGCTTTCTGCTTTGGCATGGGAACTATCCGTCGATTGATCATGCCGCTGGGGTTTCTTGTATTTATGATAAGGATTCCTCCCAGCATCGAAGGTTCCCTGGGTTTGTATCTCAAACAAATTTCCTCAAAACTGGGTGGCGCTATCATTTCCTTGTTTAATATTTCCGTAAATGTAAGCGGGAACATCATAGACCTCGGCGTGACTCAATTACAGGTTGTTGATGCATGCAGCGGAATGAGATACTTGTTCCCCTTGATGGCCCTGGGGGTTGTTTATGCATATTTATTTGAGAAAGTTACATGGAAACGCATCTTCTGTGTATCGGCAACAATTCCCCTCGCTGTATTGACCAATGCATTGCGTATAGGGATAACAGGTGTTCTTACAAACTACTATGGTAAAGCAGTGGCTGAGGGATTCTTCCATGGTTTCTCAGGCTGGATTCTTTTCATGGCAGCTTTAGCCTGTCTGTTCCTGTTAGGACGAATTCTCGCCTTCTTTCCGTCTGAAAAATCAGCAATAAAGTTACCTGATACCTCTGAAGTTGACAGGCAAACTGCATCAATTTCGTCGGGCAATATTAATTCAGCGTTTATTATTTCTGCCGGGCTTCTGGTTTTGGTTCTGATATTAAGTCTAAGCACTAAAGCATTGCCTCCTGTCAAAATTCAAGGCGGCATAGCGAGCTTTCCACTCGAATTTGCAGGTTGGCAGGGACGTTCGGAATATTTGGATCCGGAGATCATTATTCAATCAGGCGCTGAAGAATCGTTCAGCGGGATTTATCGGAATGATTCCGGTGGCGTGATTTCTCTATATATGGGTTATCGAAGCACGGCGTTTCTCTCCAATGACAACTTCTTCCATAGCCCTACAGTTTGTCTGCCTTCAGCAGGGTGGATAACAAGAGAAAAGTCGCTGCACGTTATAAAAGATGCGCCCTTCTTCGGGGATATGAAGGTTGCTGAAATGATTATTGAGAAGGGATTGGATAAACAGCTCGTTTACTTTTGGTTTCAGACAAAGGACAAAGTTACACATAATAAAGATATCAACCGTTTTTACCTTGCCATGCATGCGATAAAACGGGACAATACACACGATCTTTTTATAAGACCTATCACTCCACTTCAAGATAACGAACCTATCGGCAATGCTGAAACTCGAATGGATAATTTTGTCAGACAAATGATGCCGACAATGCAGAGGTTTTTAAAGGAACGGCAAATCGAAAAATAAACAAGCGAAGGTTGCTGCTTGCATTTGCAACCGCGAAAAAACAGGAGGAAGTGTGATGTTCAAAAAACACAGGTTAATTACAGGGATCGCAATGATTATGATTGTTGCAATCCTGGCATCCTGCGGCGGGCCTGATCAAAAAAAGGCTAAGTTCTATAATAAAGGCAAGGCATTATATGATAAAGGAGAATATGTGAAAGCCGGACTGGAATTTAAAAATGCCTTACAGATTGATCCTAAGTATGCCGACGCCTATTATATGTTAGGAATGATTGCCTTGAAATCCGGGAATTACCGGGGCGCGCACGGAAGCTTCACCAAAGTTGTCGAACTTTCACCGCAACATTGGGACGCTCAAATACAATTGGGCAAGTTTCTGCTGGCTGCCGGAAAAATCGATGATGCCGCGGGTAAGGCGGACATGGTCTTGAAAAATGATGCTAAAAATGAGGAAGCTCTGATTCTGAAGGTAGCGATCCTGCAAAAGAAGAAGGATACCGAAGGAGCGCTGAGATTTCTGGAATCTATTATAGGTCGCGATGTCCGTAAACCGGATGGTTACTTATTCCTGGCCGATATTTACATGCAGAAAGGGGATGCCCAAAATGCCGAAAAAACATTACAAGAGGGCATCAAAGCCAATGAGAAAGCGATTTCCCTTTATCTTACCCTCGCTGATTTTTATCTGAGAAAGAAACAGGTGGATGAAGCTGTGGGCATTATGAAAAGGGTTATTGAGATAGAGCCTGCTGTCGGTCAACATCGGCTGGCTCTGTCTGAAATCTACTGGGGTTCGGGTAAGGAGCCGCAGGCAGTGGAGATTCTGAAGACATTTGTTTCCGCCGATCCGAAAAAGGAAGAACGATGGATTCAGGTTGCTCAATTTTATTCTAATAAAAATAAACTATCCGATGCCGAGCAGCAATTGAAAGAGGGAATCCGCCGGAACGGCAAAAGTTTCCAGATTCGGTTTGCCTTAAGTTCTTTTTATCTCGCTACAAACCGTCCCGATCAGGCCGTTTCTACCCTTCAGGAATGTTTAGGATTGAAGAGCAACCCGGCAAATCCGGACATCCTGCAAACCAAGAATTTGTTGGCAAGAATATATCTTGGGCGGAAGGAAGTTGACAAAGCGGCAAAATATGTTGAAGAGGTGGTCAGGGAGAGTCCTAAAAATGTCGATGCCAATTTTGCCAAAGGAACTATACATCTTCTGAAGGGAGAAGGGGAACAAGCGGTTTCAGCGTTCAGGATTGTGGTTAACGAAAGGCCGCAGTTCATACCTGGACACGTAAGTCTGGCGAATGCTCATGCTCTCAATAAGGAACCGAGACTTGCCTTTGACATTCTACGAAATGCCCTGAAGACAGCGCCGGATGCGAGAGACATCTTGCGCGCTATGGCTCGTCTGTATGCTGCGCAAAAAGATTTCCAGAGCGCTGAGTCACAGTATCGCAAGATTCTGGATAAAAATCCAAAAGATCTGGAAGTCAAAGCCGATCTGGGAGATCTGATGTTGATCAGGGGCGATTTTAGAGGCGCGGAGAAAGAATATGCCGACATCAAGAGGCGTATTCCCGGTCAACCTCTTGGCTATATGAAGCTGAGAGCTCTTTATATTATTCAACATAAGTGGGACAAAGCTATTGGAGAACTGGAGCAGGTCCTGCGGATTAATCCGCAGGATTGGAGAACAATAAACGACCTGGCGTATCTTTTGGGTGAGTACGGAAAAGGGAAAAAGGATATTGACAGGGCGCTTGTTTTAATTGAAAAAGCCAGGTCTATTAATCCCGAAAATCCGACCATACTGGATACTCTCGGCTGGATTTACTATCGAAAGGGCGATATGAATCAGGCCTTAAATTGGCTGATGAAAGCCCAGTCCAAGGCTTCTGGAAATCCCGTTATTAATTACCACGTGGGCAAGGCTTATTATGGCGCCGGGAACTCAGGAAAAGCAAAAGAGTATCTTCAGCTTTCTTTGGCGTCAAAGGTCAGGTTTCCCGGTAAGGACGATGCGGAAAAAACTCTGGCCGGCATCCGTTAATCAATTAATGTTTTCTACGGCAATGATTAAGATATTTTTTGTGAAGGAGTGAAAGAAGTATGCTGCGAAAAATATGGATTTTGATGATCGTGATAGGGTTACTGGGAGTATCATCGCCAAACCATTCGTGGAGTGAGAACAAAGATACCAACCCCTCTTCACCGGCGCCGTCGGCAAAAGACGGGACGGTCGTGCCTGCATTGCCTTCTTTACCGGAGATGGCGCTCGATGAAGGGGACTATCTGATTGGTCCGGGAGATGTGCTGGATATTTCCGTATGGAAGGATGAGGCGCTGACCCGTTCGTGTGTCGTCCGTCCCGATGGCGCTATCTCCTTTCCTCTGATTGGAGATATTAAGGCGACCGGTAAGACCCCCTCGCAACTAAAAGCGGAGATGGAGGGCAAACTCGATAGATATGTGCCCGGGGGCGTCCTGTCTTTAGAAGTTAAACAGATCAACAGCCTGATTATCTACGTTATCGGCAAAGTTAATGCTCCCGGACGATTTATTATGAATGCCAATGTTAATGTTCTGCAAGCAATTGCCGCAGCTGCGGGGCTCAATCCCTTTGCGAAGCGCAATAAGATCAAGGTCTACCGGCAGGGTAAAAATGCGACGATCATCTTTCCCTTCCAGTATGATGAAGTCATTGAAGGAAATCGTCTGGAGCAGAATATCCGCCTGATGAGAGGCGATGTGATTGTTGTTCCATGATTTATTATCGACGCTGTATTCTTATTGCCGTTGTCCTGTTGTCTTGTCCATCACTTGTATGGGGAAACGAGTTTCGTCTTGTTCCCTCTATCTCCATCAAGGAGGAATACAATGATAATATTTTTTTTCTGACGGATGACATAAGGAATGATTTTATTACCACCATTTCTCCTTCTCTCGAGATGGTGAACAATACCGAAAAACTGGAAACAAATTTGTCGGCCCGGCTGGACAGGTTCGACTATGCCGATAACCGGGAAATCAGCGCAACAGATCAACTCTACAAAGGCAAAATCCGGTATCGTGCTACATCCCTGTTCGGCATTTCAGCTGAAGCAGGTTATGTAAGAGATTCCCAACCGGGTCGCGACATTGAAACGTCCGGAATTATACTATCGGCTGTGCCCCGCAACCGTTACAACGCATCCCTGTCCGCTGATTATCAGCTTAGTGAAAAAACTGCGGCGGGGGTGTCTTATGCCTTTGGCAGGGACGATTATGAAAGTGCGAGATATACCGGTTACACCTCCCATGATGTTAATGCAGGGCTGGTATATGATATGGGCCGATATTTCCAGAGAGTGAAAGGAAGGGTCAATCTGGGTTACAGCAATTATGTTTTTCCCGATTCCCGCATTGACGCTGTCATGAGCACCGCGGGCTTTTCCCTGGCTTTAAGTGAAAAAGGAAGTCTTCTGATTGACGGTGGTGTCCGCCATACGTGGTCGGAATTTTCGGTTGCCGAACCGGAGTATATGTATATAAATATAGGTGGTGGGATTTATATTCCCATATTCATCGGTTATGTAAAGTCGCCGCAGAAAAACGATGGCTGGGGCTGGGTAGGTAATATGTCACTGCTCTACGAGGGAGAACGCGGTAATGGCAGTCTCACATATAACAGAGATATTACGCCGGCAAGCGGACTGAATGGAGCTGTGGAACGCAACGCTTTGATGCTGTCAGCCCGGTACAGGATGACATATGAATTTTCAATTCTTTTTTCAGGCGGCTATTACACGAATAAGTCTGACGCCGGGCAATTCTCCGCACAGGTCATTGACGAGCGAACCATACGCGTCAGTCCGGGTGTTCGTTACGAATTCTCAAAAAACATCTATCTCGAGTCATTTTATGATTATACGGCAGTTGACTATCTTAAATCAAACACGTCGGCTCACAGAAATTTCTTGTCTATGCGTCTGTACATGCAGTACCCCATTTTTGAGTAAGCAATAGTAAATAAAATAATAGAAGGGATTTTTTTATGGAACAGAAGGAATCTATAACATTTAAAGATTTTGTTACAATAGTCAAAAGGAGGCGCTGGGCGCTCATTGTGCCGGCGCTTGCCGTTTTCCTCTTGTCGGTAGTCGTCATTCTTTTTTGGGAGCCCGTTTACCGTTCCACATCCACCATTCTGATCGAAGAGCAGGAAATCCCCCGGGAATATGTTATGGCGACGGTGACAAGCTATGCCGAACAACGTCTTCAAAGCATCAACCAGAGGATCATGAGCTCCGCGCGCCTTCTCGAGATCATCAACCGTTTCAATCTCTATGCGGATAAACGAAACCGGTTTACGACCGAGGAGATCGTCGAGAACATGCGAGAAAAAGACATTAAGTTTTCGACTATTACTGCGGATATAGTCGATCCCCGGTCAGGATCGGTAAAACCGGCAACCATTGCTTTTTCACTGTCTTATGAGGGAAAGAATCCCCTGGTCGTCCAACAGGTCGCCAATGTTCTCGCTTCACTCTATCTTGAGGAGAATATCAGGGTTGTCCAACAGCAGACAACAAGCACCACGAAATTCCTTGAGGAAGAGATGAAGGAGGTTCAGGCCAAACTGGTTGAACTAGAAAAAAAGATTGCTGTTTACAAAGAAAAGAATCCCCGTTCCCTTCCCGAATTACTCCAGTACAATCTTCAAACCCTGGATTGGACAGACAGGAATTATGAGCAGTTCAATGACCAGCTCCGTACTCTTAAGGAGAAGGAGAGCTATCTGCAGAGTCAACTGGCGAGCATGTTGCCTCAGGCGGAACTTTTGAAGGAACTCCGGGCGAAACTTATCAGCCTTAAGTCAAAATATTCAGACGAATATCCTGATGTGAAAAAAACGAAAGCGGAAATAGCGGAACTTGAAAAAAAGAGTGATTCTGAAGACGGCCAGACAAACGTCCCGAAAAAACAAGACAACCCGGCTTATGTAGCGCTTGAGGCGCAACTGGCCAGCGTCCGATCGGAAATCAGTTCGGTCAAGCGTCAGCTTGAGGACGCAAAAAAGAAGAGGGCCGATTACAGCCGAAGATTGGAGGCGTCCCCAAGGGTGGAGGAGGGATATAAAAACCTGTTGGTTGAAAGAAACAACACCCAGCTTAAGTACGATGATCTCATGAAAAAGTTTATGGAAGCAAAGGTAGCCCATGGGCTGGAAAAGGGACAAATGGGAGAACGCTTCACTTTGATTGATCCGGCCAGGCTTCCGGAAAAACCGGTTAAACCGAATCGTCCCATAATTCTTCTGATCGGGCTTGTTCTGGGGATCGGCGCAGGTGTGGGAACGGCGTCTCTGCAAGAGACTACCGATAAGTCGGCGCGCAGTCCGGAAGATCTTGCAAAAAATTTTCCTTTTCCTGTCCTTGCTGAAATACCGGAAATCATCACATTACAGGATGAACGGCGCAGAAAGAAGCGTTTGAAGATAATAGCCGGTGGTGTTGTTCTCTCTTTATTTATCGTTGTTTTGATTTTCCATTTTTTTGTGATGGATCTGGATGTTCTGTGGGCGCGTCTCACAAGGTATTTGGCATTATAAAAAGCAGGTTGAAAAGGGGTGTTTCAATGATTAGCAAAATCAAAGAAAAAATATCGCGTTTTAATAAAGGCAAAAAAGATGCAGAGAAAAAGGATCCGGATTTAACTTCGCGGGTAAAAACTGCTGAAGAGAATAAAGAGCGGCAGGGATGGATTTCGCCAAACTATTCCCAGTCCAGGCGTGTTTACCTGGATCCCGGACTCATCGCAGAAAACCGTTGTTTCGCACATCTGGACAATGTTCCGGAGATGGAAGCATACCGGGTGCTGCGGACGCAGATCATGCAGCGGACCCGGGGAACCGGTTGCAACACTATCATGGTTACCAGCGCCCTGCCCGGTGAGGGAAAAACAATTACAGCCATTAATCTTGCTTTCACTTTTGCCCGTGAATTCCAGCATACGGTGCTGCTGGTTGATGGTGATTTGAGAAAACAGAATATCCATAAATATCTGGGGTACGCAGGTGACCGGGGATTGATAGATTATCTGGCAGATGGCGCCCCTTTGCCCGAACTCATCAAATGGTCGGGAATCGAAAAAATTACACTCATTTCCGGGGGGCGTTCTTGTCAGGAAAGCGCAGAGATGCTGGGATCGCCGCGTATGAAGGAACTTGTGTCCGAAATGAAAAGCCGCTACCACGAACGGTATATTATCTTCGATGTCCCGCCGGTTCTTTCCGGAGCCGATGCTCTGACTTTTTATCCTCTGGTTGACTATATCATTGTTGTGGTTCAGGCCGGGAAAACATCGATTGACGATGTCAAAAAGGCTGTCCGGTTTCTTCCGCAGGAGAAGATTCTCGGCTTTGCGCTGAACCGTTGTTCGGCGTTGTCACAATCCGAGTATTATAGGCAATGAGATCAGGGTCCCCTTCCGTTAAATCATGCGGCAGTAAGGATGTGTCGATATTGCGGATAATTGAATTTGTAAAAAAAACCCGAAACGTCAGTACCGTTATTCTGGCCCTAAGCGGTATCGTAATGATGTTTTATTATGATTATTGCGATGCGATGTGCAGTTACCTGCAAGGCGCTATCTGGGGGATTAATCTCAAATGGGTTGGTATTGTCTATATGTTTGCCATAATAGCATTTGCTGCTTGTCGGCAATTTTCATTTGTTCGTATTTTACTTGCCGCCGGCCTGGGTGTGGAAGTATTCCTGTTTTCCTTTCAAGTGCAGAACAGCGTTTTTTGTCCCTTTTGTCTTTTTTTTGCTTTGGCGGTGATATCAGCGTTTATCGTTAACTATGAAGTCCCATCCGCCTGGCGTGAAAACCGTCGCAAGATGTGGCTGTTTTTTCTTGGGGAGGTCGATTTGCCAATATTCAGAATACATAAATTGCCGTTACTTTTTGTCGGCATTTTGGGATATTTTATCGTCCTGTTTACCTTTTCCGGTTCCGTCCTGCCGGCTTACGGACAAAACACAACAAGTACTTTTCCATCTCCGGACAGGGGAACTTGCGAGGTGATATTATTTACAGATTATTTCTGCCCACCGTGTCGCGTGATTGACGCGAAAGCCGAACCGGTAATCAAGGAACTGCTTGCCCAGGGCAATGTAAAGATTACTTATGTTGACGTGCCTGTTTCGCGCGCTACGCCAACCTACGCCAAGTATCTGCCGTAAATGAAGATGTCCGGGCAGAAAAGGATTTATTAAACATGAAATACGCTAAGCACCTTCTGGAATTTAAAGAACTCCTTACCCAAAAGAAACTGCATTCTGTTTATCAGCCCATTGTCTCTATTCGTTCTGCTGCTATTCTTGGTTGGGAGGCTCTGATCAGGGGTTCCGAAAACAGTTATTTTCATCGTCCTGAAGAAATTTTTTCCTTTGCCGAGTCGGAAGGTTTGCTTTTTGCTCTTGAAGAAATCTGCCTTGAATCGGCTTTAAATAACATTGGAGAACTCGGACCCGGTCAGAAAGTATTTATTAATGTCCATCCGGATACAATTATTGATCCTTCTTTTAAAAAGGGAGAAATTATAAGAATATTCCGTAATTTCAATATGAATCCTGATAATGTTGTTTTTGAAGTTACGGAAAGGCATCCTATTAAAGATTTTTCTTTGTTTAACAGGAGTCTGAAGCACTACAGGGATCAAGGTTTTATGGTGGCGGTGGATGATGTCGGAGACGGATTTTCCACTATCCGGTCCATAGCTGAATTACGTCCCGACTATATTAAAATCGATATTTCTCTGGTCAGGGGAATCCATAAAGATAGAGTCAAAACAGCCCTGATGGAAACTTTAGTTACTTTTGCCGAGAAGATCGGCAGTGAAATAATTGCTGAAGGAATCGAAGATGATGCGGAATTGGTATCACTCGTCAATAGCGGTGTCCACTATGGTCAGGAATATTTCTTCGGCAAGCCGGCTTATCCCAAACAAATTACCACGGAGGAAGCGTATCTGAAAACGCTCCGTTTTATAAATAACGGACGCCAGCAAATTCTGAAAAATGCCTTTCCCATAGGTGATATTGTTGATGAAACCATTGCTGTGGACGGGCACGTGCCGGTCAAAGATGTCAAGGCTCTTTTTGAAGAAAACACGGAAATGTCCAGTATTGTCGTTATTGAACACAATAAACCCTGTGGTCTTATCATGCGCCAGCATCTGGATAAGCATCTTGGAAAAAAATACGGATATGCATTATATTATGAAAAGCCCGTTTCCAGAATCATGGACAAAATGCCGCTTATTGTGGATAACCAAACTCCGGTTGAGCTTGTATCCCAAGCTGCCATGAATCGTAATAAAACGAAAATATATGATAGTATCGTCGTTACCAGAAATGAATTGCTGCAGGGTGTTGTCAGTGTTCAAACTCTTCTGGACACGATGACGAGAATCAGGTTGGAGTTGGCCAAGGGTGCCAATCCATTAACGGGACTCCCGGGGAATATTGCCATTGAGCGGGAACATTCCAGGTGTATAAAAAATGACAAACCTTTTAGTGTCATCTTTATCGATCTTGATAATTTCAAATCCTATAATGACAAATACGGATTTGAAAAAGGTGACGAAGTACTCCTTTATACAGCGAACATTCTTAAAAACGGACTTAAAGAATGCTGCACCAATGACGGATTTATAGGGCACATTGGAGGAGATGATTTTATTATTTTTACAACAGAAGAGTCCGTTGATTCGTTATGCGGTTTTATAATAAAAAATTTTGACGCCGCTATCCGGGATTTATACAATCCCGATGATCAAAAAACAGGAGGGATCATGGCTCATGACCGGTCAGGACAGGAAAGATGGTGCCCATTTATTTCCATATCGCTGGCTGTTCTAGACTGTACATCAGAAACCGGCGCGAATATGAAGGATGTATCCGGTAAGGTAGCTCAATTAAAGCAATATGCCAAATCGATACCCGGCAGCGCATATGTCCGCGATCGCAGAAGAGAATAATGCTGCTTAATTTCATTCAATCAGTTGTGCGCAATGCATTTGCCTTCCCTCTTGGTTTTTATGATTTTTGATTATAGAAAAAATAATAAACAAATCGGAGCAATATTCATTTTTTTATCAGTTTCAGTTAAATACAGGAGAATTAATGTTTAATGTAATAAAGGAAAAAACAGACTACGAGGGTCAACTTTTCCGCACTCTTGTGGAGCAATCGTCAGATATCATTATCTTCATGAGTCAAAAGGGAATTATCACACATGCAAATCCGACGATTGAAAAAGTTTGGGGATTCAAGGCTGAAGAAATTATTGGCACCAGCATATTTGAATATGTCCATCCGGATGATCTGAAATGTATAACGCATAAATTCAATAAATTGGCAAGGGATACAAACGCTCGTGTTCATCGATCAGAAGTACGTCTTCGTCACAGATATGGAAAATGGCATACATTCGAATTTATGGCAAACAATCTGGTACATAATAATGCTGTTGAAACCGTAATTGTTAGCATAAGTGACATCAGCGATCGCAAAAGAATGGAGGATTCTTTACGAAAAAGTGAAGAAAATTTCCACCATTCCCTGGATGAATTTCCCCTGGGCGTACTCATCGTAACGGCAAAGGACGAAATAATTTATGCCAATAAGGCTGTTCTCGATATATATGGGTATGAAAGCATTGAGGAGCTAATAAAAATGCCCCTGAAGAAATGCTATACGCCGGAGAGTTATGCTGAGTATCAAAAGGAAAAGATGCGGGGTGAATTTGGTCCGTCTGAATATGAAATAAGCATTGTAAGGAAAGACGATGAAATAAGGCATCTCCATGTTTTCCGTAAAGAAATCTTTTGGAACGGGAAAAAACAGTCTCAGGTCATCTACGAGGATGTCACCTTGCGCAGAAAGGCGGAAGAAAAACTAAATAAGACGATGGAAAGTTTACGAAAATCTATAAGAACAACCATACAAGTATTGGGTGCGGCATCAGAAGCAAAGGACCCTTACACTACAGGTCATCAAAAGAGGGTTGCCGATCTTGCCCGCGCCATTGCCAAGGAAATGGGACTTTCTTCTGACACAATTGAAGGAATCCGTATGGCCGGCGCTATTCATGACATCGGAAATATTTCAGTGCCATCAGAAATTCTGTGTAAACCGACAAAATTAACTGGTATAGAGTTTTCTATTATCAAATCGCACTCCCAGTATAGTTACGAAATAATGAAAGAAGTCGAATCTCCCTGGCCATTAGCCGATATCGTCCGCCAGCATCATGAGCGAATAAACGGCTCCGGATATCCGCAAGGACTAAAAGGTGAAGATATTTTTATTGAAGCCCGTATTCTTGCCGTTGCCGATGTGGTTGCGGCAATGACGTCCCATCGTCCCTACAGGCCTGCTTATGGACTTGAAATTGTGCTGTCGAAAATTGAACATGATGCTGGAATTCTTTATGATAATTATGTTGTGAATGCCTGCCTGAACTTATTTACGGAGAAAAATTATCAACTTCCTTAATATCTGATTTACTTCGGTTATTTACTTTCGATGTACGACTTTCTTATCTTTTAAACCATTAGGGGCTTCCCTGTCGGCGAATTTATAACCAAAGCTTCTTATAGTAAAAATATATTGCGGATTATTGATGTCTTTTTCAAGGGTTTCGCGAAGTCGACATATGTGAGCGTCAACCGTTCGTGGTTCAACAAATGTATCATCTCCCCATATATAATAAAGTATTTGTTCTCTGGAGTAAACTCTGCCGGGATTTTTTGCTAAAAATTGCAATATTTTCAATGCTTTGGGACTAAGATTAATTTTTTTTTCATTTAAAGTTACTTCAAAAGTTTTGTAATCTATTTTAAGGTCTTTATATTTCAGTATACTGGTTTTATCTGTTGCTGAAATTGTTTCTGCCCTCCTTAATACCGCGCGTATTCTCGCGATCAGTTCTTTTAAATTGAACGGTTTCACTATGTAATCGTCAGCCCCCATTTCAAATCCAATTATTCTGTCCATATCATCACCTCTTGCTGTCAGCATTATAATTGGAATTGACTCAGTTTCAGGATTCTTACGAATGATTTTGCATACTTCCAGACCTCGTATGACAGGAAGCATCAGATCAAGAATTATTAAGTCGGGTTTTACTGATTCGAGCATTTCCAGGGCGCTTTCACCATCGTATGCCTTGATGACAGAAAATTTTTCAAGTTCTAAATTATAACTGATAAGTTCCACGATGTCTTTTTCGTCATCAACGACCATGATTCTCTTCTGAATCATAACAGGGAACCTCCTAAGGAATCTATTAATTTATACGACTTATAAAGTAGATTGTGAAATTCAGAGAAATGAGCTCTTTAGAAAAAAACAGATAGAAGACTTTTTATATTATTGTCATTTAAAAAAGAGGCATATCGTGAAGAACATTTCTCTGTTAATTTTTTCATGATCTCAATAATCTTATTATCTTTCTTTTAAGAATTTATAAGAATATTGTTACAATCTAATGTCGTTTTGATGAAAAGTTAAAAAAATTAATTCGATGTCTGAAAATATAAAAACGGCACAAGTTTTATAAGTGGGTATCCTGGTTGAAAGCATCTCAAAATGATTTATAAAAATGCCATCTTACCGTTT
>MAEO01000205.1:2692-4944 GCA_001683985.1 Smithella sp. M82 | reverse complement strand
TTATAAGTGGGTATCCTGGTTGAAAGCATCTCAAAATGATTTATAAAAATGCCATCTTACCGTTTAACAGGACATTTCTATTTTGGTAAGAACAGGACATTTCTAAATTGGCCGGACAAAAGCCGTTATTTAATGCCGTTATTTAATTGACATACAACGTCAAATTTTTTATACTATTAAAAATAATAAAAAAGCATTGTTCAGACCATAGTTTAACCTTATAGAAATAATCAGGAGGCATTGTCATGGCAGAGAAGAAAGTCGGTGAAGTAATGAAGTTTTTTTCAAAGCCTTCCGTAGCTGCCGTAAAGATTACTAACGGAGAAATAGCTGTGGGGGACAGCATCAAATTTTCTGGGCACACTACTGATTTTATTGATGTGATTCAATCGATGGAGGTGGATAATAAATCCGTGCCCAAAGCGGTCGCTGGAGATTTTATCGGCATTAAAGTTTCCGATCGCGTTCGTCCCGGCGATGAAGTTTTTAAAATAATACAAGATTAAATATTTTAATAAGAATTTATTTTTCATAACAGGCGTTAAAATGAAAGATTTATCTGTTTTGATAAAAACAGAACAACCGGTTTTAATATACTTGGAATATTTATGAAGAAAATTCTAGTTGTTGACGATGAAAAAGATATTATTGAATTAATAGAATATAATCTGAAAAAAGAGGGTTTTTCTGTTATCCAGGCCTATGACGGCGAAGCTGCTGTTTCCATAGCAAAAAAACAACAACCGGATTTACTGATTCTCGACCTGATGCTTCCCCGCATGAACGGCATTGATGTCTGCAAGGCTATTCGCGCCAATCCGGCCACTGTTGATTTACCCATCATAATGCTGACGGCGAAAACTGACGAATCGGACAAGGTGCTGGGTCTGGAAATAGGAGCTGATGATTATATAACCAAACCTTTCAGTGTTAAAGAGTTGATAGCCAGAGTAAGGACTATTCTGAGGCGTTTGCGGGAAAAAGAGAGCTCGCGTTTGAAAGAAACATTCGAAATGGAAGGACTGTCCATTAATTATTCGTCCTGCACCGTTCGTATTAATGGTTCTGTGGTAGTTTTGAGTCCCACAGAACTGAAACTTCTTTTCTTCTTATCCCGGAATCGAGGCAGGGTTTACTCCAGAAACCAGATTATTGAGCATGTGTGGGGAGACGAAACTTTTATCACAGATCGCGCAGTTGATGTTCATATCAGGCGTTTGCGCTCCCAGATAGAGAAAGACATGGAAAATCCCCATTACATTCTTACAGTCAGAGGATTCGGCTATAAATTTGCCGATAAAAAATAACCTGCCTTTTCTCATAATTTTATTAATTTTCTTTAAGCTGTCATCAAACTGTAACATTTATTCTGTAAATTATTAAAAATTTATAAAAATCAGGAGGTAATTTAAATGTTAAACATCTTCAAGAAAACAGTATTTGCGATCGTAGCTTTTGCTTTGATGAGCGGAGTGACTTTTGCAGGTTCGTCAATCGTAATCAAGGGGTCAACCACAGTTTTGCCGATTGCGCAGGGTACTCTGGAAGCATTCATGAAAAAGAATCCGGATGTTCAGATTTCTTTATCCGGCGGAGGGTCCGGCGAAGGCATTAAAGCGTTGATTGATAAAACGGCCGACATTGCTAATTCATCCCGTGAAATCAAGAAGGAAGAAGTTGAATTGGCCAAAGCAAGAGGCGTGTCTCCCGTTGCCCATGTTGTGGCAAATGACGCGATTGTTCCCGTTGTGCACCCGAAGAACAAGGTCAGGAATTTATCTATTGATCAATTAAGCCAGATCTACCAGGGCAAAATCACGAACTGGAAAGAAGTGGGCGGCGATGATCTGAAGATTGTCGTGATTTCCCGTGATTCATCATCAGGAACTTTTGAATCTTGGGATCATTTCGTGATGAAAAAAGCAAAAGTGGCGCCGCAGGCGCAGATGCTGGCTTCCAGCGGCGCTGTGGTAACTGCGGTTGCCAAAAATCGTTATGCTATTGCTTATGTCGGCATCGGCTATCTCAATAAAAGCTTAAAACCATTACAGGTAAATGGTGTAACAGCTTCTGTTCAAACGGCTCTTTCCAAAGAATATCCGCTTTCACGCGAGCTCTATATGTACACAGATGGTGAGGCAACCGGTGATGTGGCAAAATATATTGGTTTTGTTAAATCTGCAGAAGGACAGAAGATTGTTGTTAAAGAAGGTTTTGTTCCTTTAATGGATGTAAAAAAAGCCGGTAAAAAC
>MAEO01000205.1:0-2682 GCA_001683985.1 Smithella sp. M82 | reverse complement strand
CTGCAGAAGGACAGAAGATTGTTGTTAAAGAAGGTTTTGTTCCTTTAATGGATGTAAAAAAAGCCGGTAAAAACAAAAAAATAAAACGCTTTTAAGAAATTGAAGTGAAAAAATTTTTTATAAAAGAGCGTATTATTTGTTTGTACACACAACGCAATCCGGTCGCAAACGGCCGAAGCGTTTCTCAACAAAATTTACGGGGATCGGTTCCCGGCCTTTAGTGCGGGGTCCGATCCCGCGTAAATTTATCCTTATGGTTATATCAGTGAAGGAAATATTATGAACAGACAGGCCAAAGAAATTATCATCAAATATACCTTTTTTGTTTTTTCGATGGTATCTGTTGTTGTTTTAGGTCTGATTGTTTTTTCTCTTTTTCGCGAAGGACTTCCCCTGTTTGGAAAAGTCTCCTTAAAAGATTTTATATTTGGTATGGAGTGGTATCCTACCTATGATCCGCCTTCCTTCGGAATTTTTCCTCTGATTGTCGGCTCTTTTATTGTAACACTTATAGCAATTTTGATTGCTGTTCCTCTGGGTGTGCTTACGGCTGTCTATATTTCCGAAATAGCGCCACAAAACATCAAAGCAATTCTTAAATCAGTTATAGAACTATTAGCCGGATTACCTTCCGTTGTTTTGGGATTTTTCGGTATGGTTATTGTCGCTCCATGGCTGCAGGAAACATTCGATTTGCCCACCGGTCTTAATGTTATCAATGCATCTGTGATTCTTGCTGTTATGGCTATTCCAACGATATCGAGTATTTCTGAAGATGCTCTTTACGCTGTGCCGCTGGAATTCAAGGAGGCATCCTACGCGTTGGGCGCCACCAAGTATGAAACCATTGCCAGAGTTATTCTGCCTGCCGCGCTTTCAGGAATTTCGACAGCTGTTATGTTGGGGATGGCCCGGGCAATCGGAGAAACAATGGTTGTTTTGATGGTCGCCGGAGGCGCTGCCGCGATTCCGGAAAGCCTGTTTGATTCGGTGCGCCCGATGCCCGCCAGCATTGCCGCCGAAATGGGTGAAACACCCTTCCGCAGTCTTCATTATCAGGCGCTTTTTGCCATTGGCATTGTGTTATTCTGTCTGACCCTGGCTTTCAATTTGATTGCCGATTATGTTTCACATAAATTCCGGCAGGTTGGGTCGGGCACGCTGTAGATGGCAGATCTATGAAATCATTAAAAACAAAATCTATGAAATGGCGATATTTTCAGCAAAATGTTTTTTTTACGCTGGTTCGTGCGTCAGCTCTGCTTATAGCGCTGGCGTTGCTTGGAATTGTTTTTTTCATTTTATATAATGGTATTTCTGTTATCAATTGGGATTTTATAACCAAGCCCCCCACTGATTCGATGACCAAAGGCGGGATCATGCCGGCTATTCTTGGAACCGTATATCTGACGTTGGGCGCTATTGCAATTGGTCTGCCTCTTGGCATAGCTTCGGCAATTTATCTGGCGGAGTATGCCAGAGAAGGACGGGTTATTCGATTTATAAGAGTCGGCATCAATTGTCTGGCCGGTGTTCCTTCTGTTGTTTTTGGTCTTTTTGGCCTGGGTTTCTTTGTCATATTTCTAAAGTTCGGATCAAGCATCTTATCCGGTTCTCTGACGTTGGGCTTTTTGATTCTGCCGACGATTATCGGCGCCTCGGAGGAAGCTCTTAAATCGGTTCCCCAGACTTTTCGTGAAGCATCGCTATCGCTGGGTGTTTCCAAATGGCAAACAGTATATAGGATTGTTCTTCCCAACGCTCTGCCGGGAATTCTGACCGGCTCTATTCTTGGCGTTGGACGTGCTGCCGGTGAGACAGCGCCGATAATGTTTACCGCTGCCGCTTTTTTCACGGCTAAACTTCCCTCCTCGGTATTTGATGAGGTTATGGCGCTTCCGTATCACATATACGTTCTGGCTACTGCCGGTACAAACATTGAAGCTACACGTCCCATCCAGTATGGGACAGCGCTTGTTTTAATGATAGTTGTTCTGGGCATTGATTTGTTCGCGATTATCATCCGCGGTTATATGAGGAAAAATAAAAAGTGGTAGGGTAGGAATGGAATTCAATATTATTAAAATAAATAAAGTAAATTTTTATTATGGTCAGGTCCGTGCATTGACGGATATTTCGATGAAGTTTGAAAAGAATAAAATCACCGCGCTTATCGGACCTTCGGGATGTGGTAAATCAACGCTGTTAAGACTTTTGAACCGGATGAATGATTTAATTGACGGGACAAGGGTCGAAGGAGAAATTATCTTCGAGGATAAAAATATCTACGCGCCGGATGTTGATCCTGTGGAAATCCGCCGTAAAATAGGCATGGTTTTTCAGAAACCCAATCCGTTTCCCAAAACTATTTATAATAATATTTCTTACGGACCGAAACTGACCGGTGTGACGGTTGCAGATATGGATTCTCTTGTGGAGCAAAGCTTAAGACAGGCGGTTTTATGGGATGAGGTTAAGGATATTTTGAATAAATCGGCCATGAATCTCTCCGGCGGACAACAGCAAAGGCTCTGCATTGCCCGCGCGCTGGCGATGAAACCGGATGTATTGTTGATGGACGAACCGACTTCCGCGCTCGATCCTATTTCCACCGCCAAAATTGAGGAGTTGATTGATGAACTAAAAAAAGATTATACTATCATTATTGTTACCCATAATATG
>MAEO01000204.1 GCA_001683985.1 Smithella sp. M82 | reverse complement strand
CAACAAGGTCAAACTGGCGCGGCCGACCTCCGAACCCATGGCTGCATGAATACGTAACCGAATTTATGAACCAAGGTACTAAGCGACTGGAGAAAATATTTCGAAAAAATAAATGTAAGGATAAATTGTGGTATTTCAATAAAAAAATATGGAATTATTTAAAGAACAATGTATAAAACGGGTGTACGCCTGATATTACGTCTCATTCGCGTGCCACTGCTCCAGCATGAATAGCCCAAAACACTGCGCATGAGACATCTCGCATTCTCATATGTGACAAGTATAGTGCCTTTTTGTCACAATTTTACAAGATAGGATTTTCCATTTGCCCAATTATTCAGCAAAATAGTATGTAATGTGAGGCGTACACCCTATAAAACATCAAGGGATGAAAATTTTATCGGTTTAGTTAACAGGAAATAACATGGCCTTAATCGAAATGAAAAATATAACCAAGGATTATCATCTCGGCGAAACCGTAGTTCATGCGCTAAGGGGAATTGATCTGCAGATTGATAAAAAAGAGTTTGTGGCGATATGGGGACCGTCAGGTTCCGGGAAGACAACTCTTCTGAATCTGATCAGCGCCATTGATGAGCCTACTTTGGGCGAATTGAAAATAGCCGGTAAAGATGTGCGATTATTATCTGATGACGAGAAAAGCGAGCATCGCAATCAAACTATCGGTTTCATCTTTCAGGGATTTAATCTGGTTCCTGTTCTTTCCGCACTCGAAAATGTAATGCTGCCCCTGCAGATAAAAGGCGCATCCGTGAAAGAAGCGAAAAAACAGGCTCTGATGCGTCTGGAAGAAGTCGGCTTGAGCGAGCTTATCCATAATCGTCCGGCGAAAATGTCTGGAGGTCAGCAGCAGAGGGTTTCCATAGCCAGAGCATTGGTTAATAATCCTTCTGTAGTCATTGCCGATGAGCCCACAGCCAACCTCGATTCCGAAACCGCCCGGATGATCATTAAAATCATGCGCGAGCTGAACGAAAAAGACGGAATTACGTTTATTTTTTCTACTCACGATCAGAGACTTCTGGATAATGTCAGACGTTTCGTGCGTCTGGAAGACGGCAGGATAGTTCATGGAGCGGTAAACACATGATGAAGTGGATAAAGCTGGCATTCCGGAATATTTTGAGAAACAGACGCCGTTCTTTTGTTACGATCATTGCTGTCGGGGTCGGTTTTGCCGCCATCAGTCTTTATTACGGCTATATTCACAATGTATATAACGGCCTCAGAATTATAGCGGTTAGAGGCGAGGGTCTTGGTAATTTAAGAATCAATAGGGCCGGCTGGCAGGAAAAAGGAAAACTCGAGCCGGAAAAATATATGTTTTCCGGTGAAGAAACTCAAAAAATCATCAGACTTGCCAAAGAAGAAGAGGGAGTGATATTGGCTACGCCTCAGATTCAGGTTACCGGTATAGTAACCAATGGCAGGGTATCTACTGTTTTTATCGCCCAGGGTGTTGTGCCCAAAGATGACAAAATTATTAAAGGGAGATGGATTGAACGTTTACCGGTTGTTGGTCAACCTCTTAGCGATGAAAAACGCTACGGAGTGGAAATAGCCGAAGATCTAAGTAAATATCTTGATTTGACGCCGGGCAAGGATGGCGTTGTCATGGCTCCAACGATCAGCGGACAAATGAATGCTCTGGATGTACAAATTAACGGGGTTTATGATACCGGCAATGATTTTTCCAACGACAAGTTTATGCGTTTTAATTATTATTTTGCTCAGTCTTTACTGGATACTCAATCGGCGGAAAGAATTGTAGTTTTGCTTAAAGATTGGGAGGAAACCGAAAGTATGCGGACGTTGCTTCTTAAAAAATTGAAGGCAGCGGGTATAAATTGCGAAATCAGAACTTGGAAGGAGCTTTCTCTGTCCTTCTCCAAACAAAAATCTTTCCTTGATACAATGTTTATGTTCCTTTTCTCCATTGTTCTGGTGATAGTGTTGATGACTACGGTCAATACAATGGGCATGGCTATCATGGAAAGAACCAGAGAAATTGGCACTCTGAGGGCTTTAGGTTTAAAACGCAGAGGCATTTCCGTTCTTTTTGCTCTGGAAGGGGCTATCCTGGGATTTTTCGGAAGTATCATGGGCATCATACTGCATACAATCGCATGGACCTTTATAAAATTTTATCCGCCCAGATATACGCCTCCGGGATTTTCATCGCCGGTGAACATGTACGTGGATATGGTGCCGCTAATGCTGGTTGTTTTATTATTGAGCATGGTTTTGCTATCCATGATTGCAGCGATAATTCCGGCAAGACGCGCGGCAAGACAAAATATTGTAGATGCGCTGGGACATGTTTGATACCATTTAGCTGCACTAGGCTGACTTAATAAAATATTTTTCATGGGAAAAATGATGAATAAAAAATTTGAGAAGCTATCTTTTATCGTGTTTGGTTTTATTTTAAGTTCCTTTCTTAGTTGTTTTGTGTCAACAGCTCAGGCACAGATGAGTCCCAAAGAAATGTTGCACAAGGCTGATGAGGCCCGTGGCAACGTAGAAGGAATCCAATGGTATATTTATATGGATTCCATTGAAAACGGACGTAATCAGTACAGAAAATTACAGGTGATCGCCAGAGGTTATAATTCTTTTACCGATACCCTGGCGCCGGCTAATGTAAAAGGACAGAAACTTTTAATGCTTGACCGCAATATGTGGTTTGCCAAACCGGAACTTTCCAAAGCGGTTCCGATATCGCCGCGGCAAAAACTTATGGGTACCGCCGCAAATGGAGATATTGCTTCTACTAATTATGCGGGTGATTATAAAATTGTGAACACTGAAGACGGTCAGTATGACAATGAAGCATGCGTGGTAATGGATTTACAGGCTATTGACAGCAGAGCAACTTATGACCGGATAAGATACTGGGTATCGAAAGAACGTATTGTTGGCGTTAAAGCCGAATTCTACACCGTTTCCGGCAAAATGTTTAAAACTGCAACGTTTGAATATAAAAACAGCGTGACCATAAATGACAAACAGCGTGAGTTTATTTCCAAAATGACAATCAATAGCGCAATAATAAAAGATGATGTTACGGTTCTTAAATATAGCAAACCTGTATTGAAAAAGGTTCCGGATGCTGTCTTTAATCTTAATCTTCTCACAAAATAAAATTGTTTTATGAAAGAAGACAAGAAAACAAAAAAAATTATCTGCACAATTCTCGTGAGATTCAAATTTCAAAAACGAAGTGCATTGAAATTTGTAA
Organism: Smithella sp. M82; assembly: GCA_001683985.1. GTDB lineage: Bacteria > Desulfobacterota > Syntrophia > Syntrophales > Smithellaceae > Smithella. Next base: position 4,358 of record MAEO01000204.1, on the reverse strand, counting down.
ATCGAACGATCCCGCACAGCGGAGGGTACAATACCCCGCAGCTTGCTCTGAGGTTCATACCTGTGATTTTTTTGTTGATGGTTTTTCTTTTTGTAATGCCGGTTATAATTGTCGCGGAGGAAATTCCTTCGACGAAAAATACCAACGAGCAAATTGATAAATTTTCTCAAAAGGACGCTATCGGTGTTCGGTCTGAAAAAAGTCTGATAGAAGACAAGTCCGGCGCTGAAGTCATAGAACCCACAGACGAAAATCAAACTCAACTCCAGAAAATAAAAAATTTTTTTTCAGCAGATTTAAGGATTTATACATACGGCATTGTTCAGGAACCGGCCAAAACCAGTCAGAATCCCGACAATAATTTCATCCAGTACCCTCATTATACGGCCGTTGCGGAAATAAGGCCTGATTTGCGTTTTGATTCGAAGTTTCTGGAACTTGCTTTCAAGCCGCGGGCAAAATTCGACTTCAAATCATGGCAGGAAGGAACGCTGAAATACGAAACTAAATCAGACGATGAGTGGTATGTAAACGAATGGCTGGTTAGATTAAAAGTATTGGAAAAAATTTTTGCGTCCTACGGCAGAGAGAACTTGCAATGGGGCCCTTCATTTATTTATTCGCCTTCCAATCCTTTCTTCAGTGATAACGGACGAAGTAATCCGTTTATGGAAGTTCCGGGTATGGATTTCGTAAGGCTGATAGTCATACCTCACAGTATCTGGACGATTTCTTTTATCGTTAACACAGATGAAGGACGCAACACACTTCTTGGAACGGATCCTTTTAAAACATCTGTTGCCGCAAAAATAGATTTTACAGGAAGAAAGAATTACGCGTCTATAATTTTTTCAGATAGAGACTCCAAATTTACAACAGGATTTTTCGGAGGTTGGACTATTTCCGATGCCATACTGCTTTACGGCGAAGGCAGTGTAACACAAGGAAGTCGTGCTTTATATCCTGTAAAGGATGCATCTCTTTTGGGAGCTTCCATGCAGAAAATCTATAATGATGATTCGGAAATCAATCCGATTCTTCTGGCCGGTACGTCTTATACTTTTGCCAACAGCGGCACATTATCTCTGGAATACTTATATAACGATCTCGGTTACAATAATCAGGAAGCTGATCGTTACTATTTCTTAAGGCAAAATGCAGCCGATGCTTTTGAAGCCGGCGGCGCTGCAAGTTTACTGGGACAAACTGTCTTATACCAGACAGCTAATCCCGGCCTGAGATTCTTACGAAGAAATTATGTGATGCTGCAATATAATCAAACAAACATCAGAAATAAATTAGGTATTACATTTCGATGGACGCAAAATATCGATGATGGCTCCGGTCAATTTTTGGATATTTTGTCCTATTCCGTCGGGGAACACTGGGAAATTTTTTCTTCGGGTATAGTGAATGCGGGGCGGGGGGATACGGAATTCGGCAGCGCTCTTAGTTATCAGATAATGTTCGGTGTAAAGTGGGTTTTTTAGCTTCGTATTTAATCAACGAACCTTTAGTTGATGTTCGAAAAATTATCCGGTAACAATAACGATATAACATTCCCAAATCTATTCTTATAATTGTTTTTACACCGATTGATGGAAATCATGAATAAATCCGTAAGGTTCTGTTTAAGTGCCTTGACAGTAAATTGTAATCATGTTCTATTATTACAGGATTGGTACGGTGATTTTTTCATAAAAGATAAAAATATATTTTAGAGAGTAATAAAATGAGAAAAAAAATGTTTTTGTTGATATTATTTTTCTTGGTGGCAACCGTATCATGCGCACCGACAGATGCTTCGCGCTATCGCGAAGGATCCAATGTGGGGCAGGTAACCAACCTGACGGTACAGGATGAACAGCGCCTGACCAAGGAAGCGCTGCCGAAAATTCTTAAAGATTATCCGGCAGCTAAAAATCATGAACTTCAAAAATATGTTTCTGATCTGGGTATGAAAATTGTCAGGGCCAACAAGTTGGAAGGAAATCCATATCATTACACTTTTACTGTTGTTGATGTTGCCGATATCAATGCTTTTGCTATGCCTGCCGGGGCAGTATTTGTAACAACCCCTCTTATTGCTATGGCCTCTAACGAGGCGGAACTTGCCGGTGTAATTTCTCATGAAATTGGTCACGTTGTTGCCCGGCATGCAGCTGAAAGAATGTACGCCATGGAAAAAGCTCAGAATAAAACATGGATGTACGCAGCCGGTGGCGTGGCTGTTGGTGCGATTGTAGGTTATGGACTGGGAAGGCTTATCTGTGATGAAGGCGATTCAGCCTGCCACGCGAAAGCAGCTTTATTGGGCGGTGCGGCCGGTGCGGGAGGAGGTATTCTTGCTCAAAAGTATACATTTCTGGTTAATTCACGGGAAGATGAGATGGAGGCCGACCGAATCGGTTTTAAATTTGCTGTGGCAGCGGGGTACGATAAGGAGCAAGTCGGGAAATTTTACGAGAAGCTTCTGGAAATGGAAAAAAGCGGTAATAAAAGTGGAGGCACTATTGTCAGAAATCTTTCTGATGCTTTAAGCACACACCCACCCAGCGAAGAAAGAGTTAAACAGATGAATGAATTGGCCGCTCAAAGTCCTGCAAGAAAAGCGATAATGAACACTGCGGAATTTAACAGGGCTAAACAGATTGCCCTGGCAATGAAAAAGAAGTAACATTTTATAAAACAGTGTCGACAACTCTTTTAACTATTTTTATTTCATCTTTTATCATTGCGCTTTCCGGCGCTCTGATGCCTGGACCGCTGCTGACGGTTACAATAAGTTATAGTTCGCAACGAGGTTTTATTGTGGGGCCGTTGTTGATTGCAGGTCACGCAATTCTGGAACTTATACTTGTTGCTGCCCTTCTTATGGGTTTGGCACCTTTTTTTCAGATGCCTGCTGTTTTTGTCGTAAGCGCAATCGCCGGGGCTCTGATTTTGTTCTGCATGGCTTTTGGAATGTTCCGTTCTTTGCCTTTTTTGCACCTTTCACTGGAAGGAAACAACACGAGAAAAAACCACCCGATAATCAGCGGTATATTAATGAGCGTGGCTAATCCCTACTGGATAATCTGGTGGGCTACAATAGGACTGGGTTATATTTTATATTCCTGGCAGTTTGGATTATGGGGTATCACATTTTTCTTTACCGGACATATTCTGGCCGATCTGAGCTGGTATTCTCTTGTAGCGGCAGCGGTTGCCGGAGGGCGGAGTTTTCTAACGGATCGCCTTTACCGTGGATTGATTATGGTTTGTGCCGTTTTTCTGGTTGTGTTTGCCGGATATTTTGCCTATGCGGGCATCACAAAACTTAATACACTTATTTTTTGATAGTTTCATGGTAATGCAGCGCCATTCTTTTCAGGAAGAAAATAAGCGCGAAATTCGCTTCTAAAAATTTAATGATTTTAGTTAAAAAGCAATGTATAAATGCATAACTATAACAATAAACAATATTCTTAAATTTTCGGTTTTTGGTTAAAGAATGATTATTTAATGACAAGAATCACGCAAATATTTTTGTTGCTTATTTTTGTTTTTGCCGTCGCTTCTTGTATCCCGGCACCTGTTCCTGTAGGTGCGCCGTCACCGGGTTATGAACAGTAGGGCTATAGTTACGGGTACGATGATCAATAGGGCTATGGTTACGATGATGAATATGTAGACGTTCCGATAACTTACGGTGAACCTTGTTACTATGCTCCTCCGATTATTGTCACATTTGCTTTTGATTATTTTACATATGAAGTTGTTGGTGGATATGTAGATATAGTTTTCTGGAGAGGCGGGCACCGTTATCGTCATGAGCCATGGTATGATCATGGAAGAAGAATCTCTTCCGATTTCATACGTGCAAATCCAAATCACAGAGTTCGCGGTCCTGAATTCTTCAAACATCGTGAAACGTTGAGAAAGAAACATAATATTTCTCATCCCGACAATTATTATGGGTTGAAGCCCAAACAACAGATTCCCCGTCCTGGGAAAGATGAACAGCATCGGCAATGGGAACGAGAGCAACCTCCGCAGATAGACAAGCGACCGCAGTGGGAACAGAGACCTTATCAGCAGAAAGAACAAAAACCTCAATGGGGAAAGCAGCAGCCTCAGCAAGAGTCATTGCGTCAGCAACCTCCACAGACAAAACAGGTTTATCAGAAAGAAAAACAAAAATGTACGCAAGAGAAGCAGAAAAAAGTAAAGGAACGTTATAAAAGACCGGAGCAAGAGCAGGAACAGAAGCAAGAGCAAGGACAGGAGCAATCTACTGAGATATAAACAAAAGTTGTGTTTAGGAAGATAGGTGGTGTATCCATCGGTTGATTGTTTAGCGACAGTTAACCGACCAC
>MAEO01000203.1 GCA_001683985.1 Smithella sp. M82 | reverse complement strand
ACTGCTCTATATCACAGATCAGCATATTTAGCACCGATCTTTTACTACTAAAAGAAGAATTGTTTACTTTTTCGACAGGCCCAACGCCGGCATCAGGCGCGGCTGGAAGCGGGAGCGCAGCGGACGTTGTAAGCCGTCGCCTGCATGCCGGCGTTGGGCAGTATTCAGAACGATCTTTTGTTACCGTCTTTGTCGGTAAGGACAACAATCACTTGCTCCGAAATAGTCAGTCGTTCAGTAAGGCCAACAAAGACCTTGTTGAAAAAACTAATGGCAAAGTTCTCTGGGGTTGAATCTGGCCCTAACCGAACGTGGACGATCTGGTTAGCTTCGGCTACTTTCTTCGCTCCATCTTGCAGTGGCAACGGCGATACGATTATGCCACCCGCTGCACGGGTATCAATAATTCGGTATGCAAGTCCACCAACGGCCTCCTGATTGAGTGGCTTGGAACGGTGTTGCCGGCACTCAACAAGCATTATTGCGCTGTTGTCACCTTCACACACCCCTTTCGCATCAATTTCCCAAGACGTTCCACTACTGCCAGCGATTTTCTGTTTGGGGTCAACGCGCTCAAGACCAAATTCTTGCCGGAAATGGTTGAGAAAATAGCGCGCTACGTCTTCGTAACTTTTCCATGACTGCTTGGTACCCACAGAACTCCCCCAACATGATTTCTAAGATGCCCAATCGCGGCGCTGTGTGCCGCGTCCGCTGGAGCCGATTGTTCGGTGATCTGTCATTTGCCCAATGATGACTCAAGCTCATGCT
>MAEO01000029.1 GCA_001683985.1 Smithella sp. M82 | reverse complement strand
GATGTTCCCACCGAGTTGCGTCTGTATGAGAGATATAAAAGGGCTACAGAGAATAGCAATATCCGTGCCGAACACTATTGGGACGTCCCCAGTTTCCTGTTATCCAAAAGAAAGGCCTGAAACTCCGGAAGAACGTCATTTTTTCTGTTATCGGACAAATTTTCCATGATATACCAACTTGGCTCAAGCGGCATATTGCCACAAAATGCCAAGTGCCCAAAGTTAATTTTATTTGATTTTTAAGCGCTTTTTTCTTGGAATTCCGCTCAAAAAAGAGTAATATAGACTCCATAAATCGGAAAAAAACCAAGTTGGCATATTAATCGTTAGGCGTAGAAGAAAAAAAGGACATAGTCATACATGCAGTTTGAGTGGGATCCCGAAAAAGCAAAACAGAACTATAAAAAACACAGAGTTTATTTTGAAGAAGCTACAACTGTGTTTTATGATCCCTTATCGGCTACTTTTGATGACCCAGATCACTCAATCGGCGAATTAAGGTTAATCACAGTAGGTTTTTCCTCTCGAGGGCGTTTGCTCGTGGTTTCACATACAGAGAGGGAAAAAAATATACGTATTATCAGTGCGCGAACTGCAACTGCGCAAGAAAGGAGACGACATGAAACCTAAAACAGAAAAGGCCAGTGATGAATTACGGCCAGAATATGACTTTGATTACTCAAAGGCTGTTCGAGGGAAATATTACAAGCAGCTAATCAAAGAAGGATCGAATGTAATCGTCCTTGATCCTGATTTGGCCAAATCTTTCAGTGATTCAGCTGCGGTAAATGAAGCGTTGAGATCGCTACTTAATTTGACCAGATTAACACAACGCCTAGCAAAAATAAACTGAACAAATGTATTGACATTTAGTTTTGGCGGTGATATGCGCAGCCCATGTCTGACGCCATTGAAA
>MAEO01000202.1 GCA_001683985.1 Smithella sp. M82 | reverse complement strand
TCCAGCAAAAAGATATGGGACATAGTTAGCTTTAGAAAAGGGGGGAACTCAAGCCCTGCCCTCTTTGCCGAAGAGGGGAACTTCCCCCTTGAGAAAAGGGGGATGGAGGGGGATTTGATGAGGATAGTTTTTAAATAACAATATAAACAATAACTTAGATGTGCATTTTCAGGTGAATTTTCAGGGAATTGTATTGAAAAAAGGGCTCAGCCAATCTATAGATTGCTGTTGTTCAATAATTTCCATACACGCAGCCATTCGCTCAGTCCCCACGCCTGGGCGTCGCATCCCCTCTGGTGGTGGGGATAGTCGCCGTCAAGAATTTCAGGAAAATGACCGATGCAGCCATCGCGGATAATTTCCAAGCTGCCCATGAGCAAAGATCGGGCGGCAGCAATGCCGTTTTTACCATAAATTTTTGCATAAGCTTCACAATAGGATGGATACAACCATGTCCAGGCCGTTCCGTTATGATAGGCCGGTTTCCTGCCGGTATCCTCATCGCCGCTATAGCGGCCCCTATACGGATAATGGGGATCTCCGATAACGTTTCCGTTGTGAATAATTTCAAGAGAATAGTTTATCGGCGCGTCTGCCAGACTTCTGATTGCTCCCGGCGCCAGAAGAGACTGGCAGGCATCCAGAATGGCTCTGCAGGTTGTCATGTCCGACACTGCCCCCATGGTAATAGCCAGCAGCTGATTTGGCCGGAGGGAGTCGTCGGGGAAGCCTTTTTTTGCCGGATCATCGGGTGACGCATGCAGACAATCGGCCATGTAACCATTCTTTAAAAGGAACAATTCCATGATAGATTGCTCAACAGTCTTTGCCAATACGTTCCAGTTGCGCCCGTTTTTATCGATATGCGACAAAAAAAGAAGCGCCGCGTGCCATAAAGCCTGAATCTCTATGCAATATCCCTGGCGGGGCGTGCACGCGGGATAATTGGTGTCCATCCAGGTAAAATGCGCCGGACTGTAAATCAGTCCTGATGTTTGATCCATTCGTATATGATTGGAGGTTCCTTCGATATAGGAGCGGCCTATGGAAAGCAGGATATCCATCATGGTTCTGTTTCCGCATTTTTCGGAAAGAAACGCCGGTGAAATCCCCTTTTTTATTAAATCGGCGCAGACGATAACAAACCATAACGGAGCATCGGATGTATCGCGGTTGCCTGCGTTATTGCCGCGCATCATATTAGGCAATGTGCCGTGATCTTCAAATCCCCCGAATAATTTCAGTATCTGCGAAGCTTCGTCAATCATGCCCGCCTGGATAAGGCCCCTTGAGAAAATGAGCGAATCTCTTCCCCAGTCCAGAAACCAGGGATAGCCGGCGATAACGGATTTCAAATTGTCGCGTTTGACAATAAACGCATTAAGGGCGCCTTGCAGCATCTGTTCGAGAGATGCCGGTTTATCCTCTTTTTCGGCGTGGTTTTTGGATAATTGACATGATGAAACAGGATGATTTTCATTGACAAAAGCAGTCAAACAGATTGTTTCCGCGCCTTTCATGAATACAGAAAAATAACCGGGGCTGAAAAGATCCGAATCGGGATCCAAGCCGCGTTCTTTTTCCGCAGGGCGGTGAACCATATAATACCATTCCGGTTGAGAGACAAATACTCCCTTTGAAATATGAAGCTTCAGTTTTCTGTCCGGCGAAGGTGTAAAAATAAATGCGTCATGTTCGATGGTGACAGCGGCAGGCCAGGCATTTTCCGGTCCCTTGTATGCCTTGGTATTTTCATGAAAATTTCTGTCTTCTATATCAGGTCGTAAAATCAACCGGACGGATTCTTTGTCGTCGAGTTTTCCCCTGATCGATTTTGCAGGCAAACGATGAAACTCAAGCAGAACGGTATTCTCCCCCTGAATCATTTTTACTGCGATTAGAAGGTCAATTCGCTCGCCCTGTCCGGTTGGAATTTCGTATTTCCAGAATCCCCGGTTGCCTTCAGTCCTAAAATGATCAAGATTGTCAAAACAAATTTCCTGGGAATACCCCTGATAGACAACCCATGCCCGGCAGCGCGTAAACATAATTTGTCTGTCTTCCGGGAAAAGCGGATTGAGATTGGCTGCCAAAAGCGCGTCATATTTACTGTTCAGTTTCCCCCACTTTATGTTCGCTCTGCACATGCCGCCGATGCCGTTTGTGGATAAAAATATATGATTGCCCTGCATGAGATCGCTGCGTTTGATCACGGCAGGTAATTCCGGACATGGCGTTTCGGTTAAGAAAAGCAGAGAGGAATCTTCATGACGGGTTCTTTGTCCTTCATATACAGTGACTCGTAATGCAAGATGCGTTGCTGTCGAAATATCTTTACAGGGCGTAAACAGGAGGAAATGAGTTCCGTCATTTTGGGGCAGGCTTTCCTCGCTGGCGATTACCCGTTCATTTTCTTCATATCCGTCAATGATGGCGGCGCGAAAGGGATTGTCCGCCTTCACCAGCAAAAAATGCCCGGGCGGCAGAATGACTTCGCGTTTAAGATCACGGGGCCATTGCCAGAAAATAACCCTGTGTTCCCGGTTATCCGGATTAAAAGAACGACAAAATTCCACAGGATTATCACTTAACTGTTTTGTTGCCGTAATTAAGTCGAAGCCGGATATATCTTGTGTTCCGTGATAGAAGCAGAACACTTCCATCGCTTTCGCCTTCAACTTCCGGAACAATAAACGTTCGGGGAGAAAAGAAAGGCTTTCCGGTTGCTTGAGCAAATCTAAATCTTTTTCGTCTGCTGTCAGACACAACACCTCGCCGAAAGAAAGTTTGCATGTATGATGATCCGATCCGGCTATTACTTCTATCTTTTTTTCGGTCAGGAGATCAATCCATGGACCGCCTGCCATATCTGTCTGGAATTCCCATTTTGCCTCTGTTGGCTTCTCGTCATCAAGATTGACAACGATGACCAGTTTTTTCCCGGACGAAATATGTTGGCGCAGCAATACAATAACGTTGCCTTCGCCTTTTTGAATAAGTTTTAAGTCAACTTCTTCAAAAAAAGCGGGATGGGAGCGGAGCAATATACTCAGCCTGCGAATATGGTCAACCTGGTTTTCCGCACTTCCCCAGTTCAGGGGAGGGGCTTCATGAACGCTTATCTTTTTGTCGGCAAACCATTCTACTCCGTTGGCAAATCCGAATGCTCCCTGATGTGAGCACAGCGCGCACAGGGCGGTGCGCATCCTGGCATAGATCCTGGAGCGGGAGGCCAGTCTGTTGTTGTCGTGGGTTTCCGCATAATGCACCGCAATTCCGTCCGTATTTGATATGTCGATGGCTTCAGGCAGATAATTTTCGATTTGTGTACGGTCATAATTTTGAAAAAGTTCCGAATATGCCCAGTTGAAATCGGCATGATTGAGCAAATCCCGGGTTACCGATATTCTGCCTCCCAGTCCTTCCAATAGAAAAATTGTTTCCGGAAACTGTTCCCTGACCATAGCGATAATATAGGTCCAGGCAGGCAATGGAATCATGTATCCGGCATCGCATCGAAATCCGTCCACCCCGCGACGGCGCCATGTCAGAAATACATGAGCAATATATTTCCAAAGGTCCTGCTGAGAATAATCAAGACTGGTCAAATCCTGCCAGACAACGCCCCATGCGCCGGGCCTGCGGATATCGCCGGTATGGTCGCGCAGCAGCCAGTGGGGATGGGTTTCGTGAAGGCCGGCAGCCCAACCGGTATGATTGACGGCGATATCGATCATCAGTTTGCCTTTGCGGGCGTGAATGGCATCCAGCAGTTCGCCAAATTGCTCAAGGGGGGTGGCTTTAATATCAAACTCAGCGAGCGCCGGATCGATCCCCGTGAAATTTAAAGCAGCATATGGACTGCCGAACCTTCCCATGCGGCCGTAAGTTGTCGGTGTCGGAGAAATGGGAAGAAGGTGCACAAATCGACAACCAAGTTTGCCGACAATGAAATCCAGCTCGGCAATCAAATCGCGAAAAGTGCCTGATCGGGGAATAACGGTATAATCTTTTTTATCAAGGCGCAAGATGCACAATTTGTCTGAATCATCTGGAGAATGTTGCCCGTTTTTGTTTTTTCCAAATTGCCTTACAAAAGCGTTGTAAATGATATTTGCGCAACACGAATCAGCCGGTTCCACATTGATGGTGATGTTATCGCCTTCCGGCCAAAGGGGTTTTGTTTTGCCGGCGGGCATGAAAAAGCATTTTGCTTCGAAATGTCCCACCTCACTCAAAGGCAGCGTTACCGTAAAATGATGAGAATCAATCTGTCGCATGGGGATATCGAACCATTCAGTTCCCTGCAGCGGCAAATTCTTATCCACCGAATCGATAACGGCTTTTCTGGCTATGGAGGCATGGCCTATATTGGTGCGCACCCAGGCTCTACCTTTTGATTCTTTGTCCAGGGAAAGCGTAAAGGTTACAGTATCTCCGCGAAACATAATCTTTCGCGAGCCGGGTTCAGGATGCTGATGAACTATATTTTTAGTGTTCATTGCTTTGACCGTTTAAAGATTTCAAAAGATTCCTGATGAACATTGCGAAATAAATGCAAATAACGTGCTGACTGTTCTGAAAGTCAATATCCGAAAGTTAATTTTTGATATATGCGACAATTTATTACTCTTTGATAATTTATAGTGTCAATCTTCTTTTCTTAAAGAATCCACGCTGACGCGCAACTGGTAGGTCAGAGAGCCCAACCCCACGGCAACATATTCGGCATCCTTAGCATAAAATCAGCGGACTGAAAAGGAGCGGTTGCCGGATAACAGATATTCTATTTTTTCCATCAATCCGAAAAGAGTTTTTTTATCCGGCGCCGACACGGCAATAGCATCCAAACGACGGCAAAGATTTTGAAGCAATTCTTTGTCGGCGACGCGGTCGGATTTGTTAAGAACGCGGATGGTTGGTTTGTCATTGATTTCCAGTTCTTCCAGGATCTTTTCCACGGCGTCAATCTGGTCTTCAAATTGACTGTTGCTTGCGTCAATTACGTGCAAGAGTATATCGGCATCCAGCAATTCGTCAAGCGTCGCACGAAAAGCAGTAAATAGTTCTTGAGGTAAATTGCGGATGAAACCTACTGTATCGGTGATGATTGCTTCAGTATCTTTGGGAAAACGCAGTCTCGCGCTTTTTGTGTCGAGTGTAGCAAAAAGTTTGTCTTCAACCAAAACAGTGCTTTTAGTTAGCGTATTGAGAAGTGTGGATTTACCGGCATTGGTATAACCGACAATGGAAATAATCGGCAGTCCGATTTTCTCTCTTTTGCTGTAGCGCTGCCGCCGCGATTTGGTTATCGCTTTCAAATCTTTTTCCAGATGATGAATCCGTTCACGAATGCGCCGGCGGTCGATTTCCAGTTTTGTTTCGCCGGGACCGGTGCCGCCGATGCCGCCGGCCAGACGCGAAAGGGATGTGTCCATATGCGTTAAGCGCGGCAGCCGGTATCTCAGTTGCGCCAGTTCCACCTGAATTTTTCCTTCACGGCTGTGGGCGCGTCTGGCGAAAATATCCAGAATTACCTGTGTACGGTCGATAATTTTCAATCCGGTGAAATTACTGATGGAACGCGCCTGTGCCGGTGTCAGCTCGTGGTCGAAAATGAGCATATTGGCGCCGATCTGCGACGCGCGTAAATCGATAGCTGATAATTTTCCACGGCCCACCATAAATTTGGGATCAGGCTGCGGGCGGCGCTGTACAATTGAGTCAAAAACCTCCACACCGCAGGTGCGCGCCAGTTGGGCAAGTTCTGCAAGCGATGCCTCGGCATCAGCCAGCGGATTTTTTTCCACGCGCAGAAGAATTGCTTTTTCTGCGGCATCTATTTTGCGTACTTTCTGTTTTTTGGTGAATTCGTCTTCCAGCGCCTGAATAAAGGAAAGAAAATTTATTTTTAACCTGTGCGGTTCTTCGGGAGTCCTAATCAACCGGTAATCTCCAGCCGGATTTTCCGGCACAAGATGTGCCCAGTTCAATACTCCGGGAGAGCCGTCCTCGTGAACTTCCAGTGCGCCGATAAGATCCAGCCGCAGATGAGATAAGTCCGTCAGGTCTTCATCGGAGAGTTCTTCTGCGTTTAAATGTGTGTGAATGAGGCGTAATCCCCGGAAACGGGCAGAAGAAGAACGGAATCTTTCCGGATCGGGAATTAAAATACTTTTATGATCGCCGACAATAATGGAACTGATTTCTCCCTTGCGGTTGATGAGCAGACCGATTTGCCGGTTTATTTCACGAGAGATAGAAGCCAATTGCCGGGCCAGATCGTTGGTGATGATATTTTCCGGCGGCAGGCCTCTGCGACCGAGACGTTCAATCTGTTTTATTTGTGCAACGCGTAAACCTGTCGTATTTCCAAAAATCTTGTTGATAAGAAACTTCCTTTTGAATGTAACAATTGCTGTAGGGCGCGTTCCCCGAACGCGCCGTGTTAATGTTGCTACAACCATGTAGGGCGCGTTTCCCTAAACGCGCCGCGTTAATGTTGCGGACTGTTCGGGGAACAGTCCCTACATTTCGGGGAGCAGTCCCTACATTTGAATGTAACAATTGTCGTAGGGCGCGTTTCCCTAAACGCGCCGTGTTAATGTTGCGGACTGTTCGGGGAACAGTCCCTACATTTGGGGGAGCAGTCCCTACATTATTGGAATACATCATAATTAATCTGCAAAAAACGATATTCCTGCCAATCACCAACAATGTTTTTCCTGACGGGATTATTAACGATATATTCGGCAATTTCCTTTGTGGATTCATCAGTCCTGACAACATGCTCATAAAAATTCTTTTGCCATAATGGCGTAATGTTTTCCAATTGGTTTAAAAGGCGCGCTGTATATCTTTTAAATGCAGAAACCCAGTTTTGCAGAGTTTTTTCATATCCATCGTTCAATTTTAACAAAAGGTGTAAATGATCAGGCATAATGCAATAGGCAAATAAAATAATTTCCTTGAGTGTTTGCGCGCGAAAAATAATTTCATCGGCGATGTATTGCGCAATTTGCGGCTTTTGGAAATATGCCTGTTTATTGTGAGTACAGAGAGTAACAAAATAAATTGCGTCACTTCCTGAATAATCATAGTTTGTCAAATGTATTTGCTTACGTTTGGGCAACATTATTATCCCTTTCCTGTTGCGGACTGTTCGGGGAACAGTCCCTACATTTCGGGGAGCAGTCCCTACATTTGGAATGTAATAATTGCTGTAGGGCGCGTTCCCCGAACGCGCCGCAGAGATGGATTTATTTAGCACATTTTATCGAGATTAGTCAAAAGACATTAAAGCCCCCGGAGAACTTCTCCGAGGGCTTTAATTCAGCTCTGCGGACTGCTCGGGGAGCAGCCGTGTTAATGTTGCTACAACCATGTAGGGCGCGTTCCCCCGAACGCGCCGTGTTAATGTTGCGGACTGTTCGGGGAGCAGTCCCTACATTTCGGGGAACAGTCCCTACATTTGGAATGTAACAATTGCCGTAGGGCGCGGTCCCCGAACGCGCCGCTCTCTTTTAGAAAGTCAGAGTAAGTTTATTCACAACCATGTAATTGTCGTCAATGTCCGTTCCCAGTGAATCATCACCTTTGAAATAATCGCCGGTGAAGAGATAACCGATACCCAGCATATAGGACAGGTTATTGGTGATTTTGTAAGTGCCGGTAAGATCAATTTCCGTGCCGTAGGTGTCGTCGGCATAATATGTCGGTTTTTCGTCGGCAACAGCGTAAGAAACCGACATCATGACATCCAATTGCGGAACAGGTTTCACACCAACTCTGCCCTGGAAGAACCAGGCGTTTTTCATCCCGCCGTTGACCACAGAACCGTCGTAACCGGAAATAGAGCCAACCCAGTAGGAGGTGTCATAGTAATTGAACATGATCAGACAGGGATTCCAGTCGCGACCGCCGTCCAGAGCGCCTTCGTTTTTGTCCGTAGAATCGGGATCGTCTCCCGAGACATAGGCCACGGTTGCACCGACATAAACCGGGGCAAAAGTCGCGGTTGCGTCAACCCAACCGCTCCAGCTTTCTATGTCTACATCTGGGGGGGGCATTCCGTCTTCCATGTCTTTCAGCTCTCCCGTTGCGTAATTAAGTTCCGCCTGTAAACTTACCGGACCTATTTTGGCCATTGCGTAAGGCGTGAAAAGAAAATACGTTTGACGGTAACCGACGGGGTCGGGTCTATGTTCGGCTTTATTGTAGTAATTAATATTCAAACCGGCTTTGCCGTCCTTCCATGTGTAAACGCCTTCCAGACCGTATTTGTCATTGTCGCCATCCGTAAAATTTGTCGGATAAGAACTCTGATCATTAACTGCCGAATAGCTCTGATCTTTCATTTTTGTATAGGCAGCATTAATTGTGAATGGAGCAATGGTATAAGAATATTTTATCCGGCCTGCCGGAGCATAGCTGTTGCCGAAAATTGTTCCCGTGCTGCCGTCATTCATCATACCGACATCAAACGTTCCTATTGGCGATACATAATTAATATAGACCCAATCCACGGCGATGTTCTCATTTTCCTCACGGGTGCCCGCGGAATCCGGAGCTAATGTTCCATTGTTGACAATACTTCTGTCGCCGCCCCAGATTCTTTCCATGGCGTCAAAACGGGTGACCAGTTTTAAACCCGGAGAGACGATAAAGTCCGTTCCCACGCGCAACCTCTGGTAGAAGAACGCCGTGCTGAGATCCTTAGTTGCTGCTGGATCATCCTTTACATCTAGTTCACTTAAATACAAACCGGCGGCATAATATTCGCCGGTAACTTTCACATCAACCGCAAAGGCTGACACGCTGAAGGCCATGATCAGCCCCAGCGACAACAAAAACAACCATAATTTCTTCATTTCTTCCTCCTTTAAAAAATTTAGTTAATACTTTCCGCTTTCAAAAAACGGGCATTTTCCAAAAGCGCTTCTGCAAAATGTTTTATACCCGTGAAAGATTGATAACAACTCTTTCGCGAAGGGAGTATATTAAAAACAATTTTGTCTGTCAAGAAAATATTTAAGTTCGAGATGAATAAGGAATAAGGAGAGTCATTCCACTTAACTTGCAGCGGGATAGTTCGATCATCAGTTTTCCTTAATTGCTCAGCGATGCAAGTATATGTTGAATAATCGAAATATACTTTTGAGATATGATCAGGGATTCGGTTCTGTATCAGCGGAGGATATTTTATGTCCCCCCGCTGGCGGGGGATCAAGGAGGTGGGCATGTTTCCATAGGCGCCCTACGGGCTTGAGGCGGATGTCCCAAAGGGACGGAGGTGGATATTGTAGGGATGGTTTCCCGAACAGAAAAGGCGGCGCGTTTGGGAAACG